>CAKZJM010000030.1 GCA_936943315.1 uncultured Methylophilus sp.
GACAAGAGCTTTGCCCTGCAACGCGCCGTGGGCGATGCCTTTATGAATGCTTACCTGCCGATTGTGCAACGCCGCAAAGACACCGCTTACGGTGAACGCGAGCGCGATTTTCAGGCTTATCGCCGTGGCCGTTATGTCGAGTTCAACCTGATTTTTGACCGCGGCACGATTTTTGGCCTGCAATCGAACGGCCGGACTGAATCTATTTTGCTTTCCATGCCACCTATTGTGAAATGGCGCTATGACTGGAAACCGGAAGCGAACAGCGCAGAAGCCAAACTCTACAGCGACTTTTTGATTGAGAAAGACTGGGTGTAACCATGCAAGTTTCAATAGAAGCCAGACAACACGCGCAAGCCCTGCTGGATTTTATTGATCAGAGCCCCAGCCCCTGGCACGCGGTAGACACCGTGGCAAACCGGCTCAAGGCGCATGGATTCAAGAGCCTGCGCGAAAATGAGCCCTGGCAATTCAAATCAGCGGGCAAATACTTTGTAGTGCGTGATGGCGGTTCGATCATCGCCTTTGTATTGGGCCAAGCCCCCCTCGCTGAAAGTGGCTTGCGTATTGTGGGCGCACATACAGACTCCCCCGGCCTGCGCCTGAAACCGAAGGCGGCTTACAGCACAGAAGGTTTAGGTCAATTAGGCGTCGAAGTGTATGGCGGGCCGATTCTGGCTACTTTTACCGACCGTGACTTGAGTCTGGCCGGTCGTGTGGTGATTCAAACGCCACAAGGCCTGGAAACCCGGCTGATCAGGCTAGACCAGCCTATCGCCCGTTTGCCCAACCTGGCGATTCATATGAACCGCGAAGTCAATGAAAAAGGGCTGGTGCTCAACAAGCAAACCGGCTTGCCACTGATTTTTGGACAGGCCGCCAATACAGACACCGCCCGGCAATTGTTAAGTGACACCCTCGCTGGCAAACTGGCGATTCCAGCGCAGGCGATTGTCGGCTGGGACCTCGCCTTTTACGACACGCAAAAAGGCAGCTTCTGGGGCATAGAACAAGAATTCATGGCCAACAGCCAACTCGACAACCTAGCCTCATGCCATGCGGCGCTTGAAGCATTATTAAGCACCGAAAAACCGCAGGCGACCTCTATTTGTGCATTATTTGACCACGAAGAGGTGGGCTCAGAAAGCGCCACCGGGGCAGGCGGCAGTTTCTTGCTGGATGTGATTGAGCGCATTTGCCATAGCACGCAGCTCTCGCATGAAGACAAACTACGCAGCTTTGCCAGCAGTTTTTTTATCAGTGCCGATATGGCGCACGCCTTTCATCCTAATCACGCTGGCAGTTACGAGCCTTGCCACCATGTGCAGGTCAATCAGGGGCCCGTGATTAAAACCAACGCCAACCAGCGTTATAGCACCAACG
>CAKZJM010000031.1 GCA_936943315.1 uncultured Methylophilus sp.
TATCCAGCATTTTCATTTGCATCTCGAACTGGCGTGCCAGGCTGATCATGTTGACCATGGTTTCCACCACATTGACATTGCTGGTTTCGAGTGCGCCACTGGTGATCTTGACATTGGCGTCCACTGGTGCGGCCTGACCATTGCTGGTGACGAATAAGCCATCTTCAGAACGCTTGAGGGAGGCTTCTGGCGGGTTTGCCAGCTTGATCCGGCCAAGGATGGTGGTGGCACCTGGTGCGGTAAAATCGTTGACGGTAGAAATTGTGCCATCGCCGCCGATGCTGACGATCACGTTTGGTGGAATGCTGATCGGGCCACCATCGCCCATGACATTCAGGCCTGACTCAGTTTGTAACTGGCCATTCTCGTTGATCTTGAGTGAACCATTGCGGGTATATCCTTCTGAGCCATCGGCACGCTGAACCGCAATCCAGCCCTGGCCTTGCACGGCCACATCCAGGTCGCGGCCGGTTTGCTGAATACTTCCAGATTTATAATCGGTGCCTACTGTGGCATCGACAACAAACGCACGGGTAGGCAAGCCATCGCCCAAAATAGGCACAGCGCGAAAGCTATCCACCTGGGCTTTAAACCCGGTAGTCGTCGCGTTTGCCAGGTTATGGGCGGTGGTCGCCTGTTGCTCCAGGATATGCTTGGCGCCACTCATGGCGGTGTATATCAGACGGTCCATAATGCAGCCTCAATCAGAAGGTTTAGGGGTTAACGGTCACTATCTCAGGTTGACCAGGGTCTGCATCACCTGATCTTGCGTTTTGATTGTTTGCGCATTGGCCTGATAGATACGCTGCGCCGTGATCATGTTGACCAGCTCTGCCGTCAGGTCTACGTTTGAATCTTCAACCGCGGAAGATTGCAAAACGCCCAATGTACTGCTGCCTGGAGAGCCGACAAGTTCATCGCCGGATTCAAAGGTGGCCATCCACTGGTTACCACCCAAGGACTGTAAACCGTTCGGGTTCACAAAGTTCGCCAGAACCACGCGGCCCAGATTTTTGGATTGGCCGTTGGTGTAGCGGCCCTGGATAATGCCGTCGTCACCGATGGTGAAGCTGGCAATCCGGCCGGATGAGTAACCATCCTGGCTCAGTTTGTTAACGCTGAAAGTGGCACCATATTGCGTACTGGTGGCGTAATCAAAACTGATGTTCATGGCTGCCGCACCGGTGGTTGGTGTAAACGAAATCGGTGTGACGCTGGAGCCCGTTGAGTCGTAAGTACCAGAGTTGGTGAATGCCAGGGTAGGCGTCGTGGCGGGTGTTACGTCAGTGCCATCGACGGTGGTATACACTTTCCAGGTGTTGGCGGCTGTTTTCACATAGTAGTTTTGCACATTGTGTGAGTTACCCAGGTTGTCATACACGGTGATCGCGGTTGAGTTGGTATAGCTGGTAGGATCAGTAGAACTGAATGGCGTCGTCGTTTGGTCGATGATGGTACTGGCAGAGTTCAGGTTCAGCGTACCCGTAATTTTGGTACTTGCGCCTGGCTGCAAATCGCTGGTATCAATCTGGATTTCCGTTGGGCTGGAGCCGTTCAGGTTGTCAGCACTGTTACCCATCAAACGTTTGCCGTCACTGGTCACCAGATAGCCGTTTTTATCCATTTGGAACTGGCCGTTACGGGTATAAGTGACCGCACCGTTATTGCTCAGGCGGAAAAAGCCCGCACCGTTAATGGCCACATCCAGGGTGTTGTTGGTGGCGGTAATGTTGCCTTGCGTAAACTGTTGGGCCACATCAGAAATCGTGGTACCAATCCCGATCTGGGTCGCACTGCCACCGCTCAGTGAAGCAGCAAATACATCAGCGAATTCTGCGCGGGATTGTTTGAAGCCCACGGTGTTGGCGTTAGACACGTTGTTGCCAATCACTTCCAACGCTTTGGAAGCTGCATTTAAACCACTTAAACCTTGTTGAAAAGCCATGTTATCTCTCCTGGATAAAGCACTGAGGGTGCTGGGTATTCATTAAAACTGGATATCTATTAAAGTTGCTTGAGCATTAAAAAATTTCTGCAATGTCGGACACGCCAACCGCTGTGTTATTGCTCAAGTTGAGTTTGACGCCAGAGGTGCTGGTCGACACACTTTGCACTTGCGCCAGGCTGAGCGCCGTACTGGTGGTTTTGGAGTCACCGATTTTCGCTGTAATTTCGTAGGTGTAGTCACCGCTTGGGGCGGTCGTGCCGTCTTCCGCCTTGCCGTCCCAGCTCAAGGCATTGACGCCAGTTTCTTGTTTGCCAAATGTCAGTGTACGCACGGTCGCACCTGCACCGTTTTTGATCGCCACACTCAAAGTATCTGCACCATTAGGCAGGTTGACGCCAAAGTAGCCACCACTTTCACCATGTGTGAGCTTGTTGCCATTGACCAGTACATTATGACCAATCATGCTGGTCGCCTGGTAGGTCTGGCCCAATTGCACGCTGCCAATCAGGCTGCTCATGGTTTCATTCAGTTTGTTGATGCCGGTTACCGTATTCAACTGCGCCATCTGGCTGGTCACCTGCGCATTATCCATAGGGTTCAACGGGTCCTGGTTTTTCATCTGGGTGACCAGCAGGGTCATAAAGCGGTCTTGCGTCTCGTCTGTGGTGCTGGCACTGTTACGGGTGTTCACTGAGTTAAGCAAGTCTTGTGAAACCTGGTTGTTGGTATTTACGGTGGTCATGCTGAATGTCCTTTCTGCAGGTTATTGACCAATATTCAATGTTTTAAGCAACATGGTTTTTGCAGCATTCATGGTTTCCACGTTGTTTTGATAGGCGCGCGAGGCTGAGATCATGTTCACCATTTCCTCAGTCACGTTGACGTTAGGCATGGTGATATAGCCGTCTGCATTCGCCATGGGATGTTTCGGGTCGTAGACCATTTTGCCTGGCTTGGTGTCTTCAATGACACGGTCAACCTCTACCGTGCTGCTTTGGTTGGCAGCATCCTGCACTGCCTTAAACACCACTTGTTTTGACTGGTAAGGTTTGCCATCAGAGCTGACGACGCTGTCAGCGTTGGCGAGGTTACTGGCCACAGTGTTGAGGCGCATGGATTGCGCACTCATGGCTGAGCCTGAAATTTTGAATACGTTAAACAGAGACATCACAGACCTCCTTTAATTACTGCTGGCCGTTAATGGCGGACAGCATCTTCTTAATCTGGCCACTGATCATGGTCAGGCTGGCTTCGTAACGGATGCCGTTATCTACATAGGCATTACGCTCTACATCCATATCCACCGTGTTGCCATCGACAGAGCCTTGCACCACCGAACGGAACAATGGGTCACTGGCGCCGCCTACATAGCCGCTACCTGCCTGGCCATTTATATGGTTTGTATTGGTTTGCTGCATCGCGCCTGCGCTGGAAGTGGTATTCCCTGAAGTAGTCTGCTGTAGCGCTGACTGCATGGCAGATTTAAAATCAATATCGCGTGCCTTGTATTGTGGCGTATCTGCGTTGGCAATATTAGATGCCAGCAACTCCTGGCGCTGATTGCGTACGCGCAATGCCGTCTGATGAAAATTCAGTGAAGCGTCTAGTTTGTTCATCATCGTCTTGTCCTTTCCCGGCTGTTCTCTCAAGCCTGTTCGAAGTATTTTTTTCGAACCTCTAAAGTTTTTGTCACTTGTGACCGTAAACCCGAATAAGCGGACTGGTTTTACACACGTGACTTTTACTAGCTATGCCTAGTGTACGCTGCACATTCCACAATGATTCTTCAATTAAACGCGGGAAATCCCCTTTATTTCCAGAATTAAGCGTGCCCGGAATGCGTACAATGAAGCACATGAAACAACTCTCAATCCATATTGTGATGTCATTGATAGTGAGCCTGTTATGGCTGGCGAATGTGCCTGCACATGCGGCTGACTCTGCAGTGATCGCGAACCAGCGCCCGGCAGCGCCTGCTGCAAGCGATATGCATAGCCGCGTGTACCAAACCGTCATGCAATATGTCCAAAGCCAGACGCAAGGGTATCCAGGCAAAGTCAATATCGAGATCCAGCC
>CAKZJM010000032.1 GCA_936943315.1 uncultured Methylophilus sp.
CCACCACGCCACTGCTGACAGCATGAATCTGCTGCTTAATCCGGTAGGTGCAAAAAAGTTAGCCAGCCTGAGCAAACCAGAACGTGCCATTCACCTGCTCATCGGCCCCGAAGGCGGTTTAAGCTCAACTGAAATTGAACTCGCCACGCAGCATCACTTTCAATCCATCGTGCTCGGCCCCAGAATTTTACGCACCGAAACGGCCGCCCTCACCGCCATTGCCTGCATGCAATCCCTGTGGGGCGATTTTTAGCTAGCCATGTTTCAAGTCATGTTACAAATGGCGTTATTGATTGCTGTCGGCGTGCTCTGGCAGCGCTTGGCGCCTCAACATATGCCCGCACTGGCGCATCGCCGCGCGCTGACTGACCTGGTGTTTTACATTCTGCTCCCCGCTCTGGTGCTGGATATTCTCTGGCAGGCCCCTTTTGATGCCAGCACCGTCAGCATTGCGCTAACCGCCCTGTGTCGGCTGGCAGTGGCGGCTAGCTGCATGTGGCTGACGCTTCAGGTACTGCAGCGCATGATGATCATCTCTCGCGCACAGCAAGGCGCACTGATGTTGGCGGCCACCTTCCCCAATGCCACTTATATGGGGCTGCCTGTCACCAGTGAAGTCCTCGGTGACTGGACGCATGAAATCGTGCTCAAATTTGACCTGTTTGCCTGCACGCCCATCCTGCTAAGCCTAGGCATGCTGATGGCGCAAAGCTATGGCCAGCCCGAACAACAGTCCCATCCGGTCAAGGAGCTGATGCGAGTGCCACCTTTGTGGGCCTTGGTGCTGGCAACCGCGCTAAACCTGGGCGATGTCCCGCAACCCGTCATGATTGGTCATGCGTTGCACACGCTGGCGGGGGGCGTGGTGCCGCTGATGCTGATCGCCCTGGGCATGAGCATCCGCTGGGATACGTTTAAACTCAAACTGATTCCCTTATTGCTGCCCGTATGCGTGATTGGTTTGCTGATCGCCCCACTCGCAGCCATGTATGCCGCTACATGGCTGGGGCTGCATGATCATCAGCTCACCGCCTGCATCCTGCTCGCCGCGATGCCCACCATGGTGTTTGGTATCGTGATTTGCGAGCGCTACAAGCTCGATGGCGCGCTGTATGCCGCGGCAGTATTCCTGAGTACATTACTCAGTATCGCTAGCCTGTCACTCTGGTTCTTTATATTGCAGTCATAATCTCCCAATAGATTTACATCAATTTTTATCCCAACCAATGGGAATTTTTATTGCCCAGACTGTCATACGTCATATGACGAGTAGTCAATCAGCCCGGCTGTTTTTAAGATGTTGGTAAAACAGTCACTCTGCTGTTTTGTGTATTTGGGATTATCAGAAGATCATGCCGAAAACCACGACCAATCAATATATTGCTCACCAGCCAGCGCCTCCAGCGACGCTGGTGCGGCTGTTGGCTGAGACTGGCGTGACCATCAATGGCAATGCCCCCTGGGATATCCAGGTGTATGAAGAAAGCGTTTACCGCGACGTGCTGACCAAAGGCACGCTGGGCTTGGGACAAGCCTTTATTGAAGGACGCTGGGATTGCAAACGGCTGGATGAATTTTTTCATCGCGTGATGCGCGCCGACATTGATGAAAAAATGAGCGGCATGGCCAAACTGAAATTCCTGGGTGAAGTGATCCGGCATACGCTGTTTAACTTGCAGGCGCCAGAACGCGCTTATCAGGTCGCTCAGCAGCACTACGATATTGGCAATGATGTGTTTGAAGCCATGCTCGATAGCAGCATGAGTTATTCATGTGCTTATTGGGAACATGCCAGCACGCTCGAAGAGGCGCAGTTTAACAAACTGGATATGATCTGCCGCAAGCTAGACCTGCAACCTGGCGATCGTGTCCTTGAGATCGGCTGTGGCTGGGGTGGCTTGGCTAAACATATGGCGCAGCATTATGGCGCACAGGTGCTGGGGATCACCGTCTCTGTTGAGCAACAGGCGTTGGCTAAAGCACGATGTGTAGGGCTGCCCGTAGATATCCAGCTAAAGGATTACCGTGAACTGCATGGCCGGTTCGACAAGATTGTTTCAGTCGGCATGTTTGAACACGTTGGCCCCAAAAACTATGAGATTTACTTTGCCACGGCACAACGTCTGCTCAAGGATAACGGCCTGTTTTTGCTGCACACCATAGGCAATCACAAAACCGCCTTGCATACCGACGCCTGGATTGACCGTTACATATTCCCGAATGGCAAGCTGCCTTCTGCCAGCGAGATCAGCAACGCGATTGAACAGAAATTTTTGATTGAGGACTGGCACAATTTTGGCCCCGATTATGACCGCACCCTGATGGCGTGGTGGGACAAATTTAACCGTGCCTGGCCTGAATTGCAGTTCAAATATGATGAAAGTTTTTACCGGATGTGGAAATACTACCTGATGTGCTGTGCAGGCTATTTCCGCTCCCGGCAAGGGCAACTCTGGCAGCTGGTATTGAGCAAACGGCAGAGCAACCGTGTGTACCGCTCAATCCGCCCGCTGCCAGCAAGTTGATGTTGACGTAGTCTCTCTGTGTTCTTGACCTCATATGACGGCCTTGGCCGTCATTTTTTTGGGGGGCGCTCCTTAGAATACATAACCAAAAACTTTTAACCGCCGATACACGCCGATGAACGCGGATAACCCCCACTAAAATTCTACGAGTTTCAAAACCAAGCCCTCATTTCTTACTCTAGAAACCAACGACGGTGATTATATCGGCGTTTATCTGCGTTCATCGGCGGAAAAATAAAATCCCAAATATTTGCAATAAAAGCCATTTTTATTTAATATTTTGCAAAATAGACTTTAATTAATGACAAATGCTCGGATCAAATATTAGGGATTTGCGTAAATCGCAAAATTTAACTTTGCAGCAATTAGCTGCCCGTATTGGTACGGATGCCAGCAATTTGTCACGCATAGAGCGCGGCGAAATAGGCATTTCCGAGGCTTTATTACGTGCGGCCGCTCAAGCCTTGAATACGACGCCCGGCCGCTTGTATGACGCCAACCTGACGCCAGTCTCGCTCACCAACACCCCACCCGCCATATTATCCAGCGCCAATAGCAAAGACTTTGTGCACTGGTTCCGTTCTGCAGCGCCTTATATACATGCGTTTGGCGGCAGCACGTTTGTGATCGCTTTTGGTGGCGAGGTGGTGAGCGAACAGCAGTTTGTCGCCTTGTCGCACGACCTTAACTTATTGGCTAGCCTGGAAGTCCGGCTGGTGCTGGTGCATGGCGCCCGGCCACAAATTGAGCAGCGCCTCAAACGTGACAACCTCACCCCCAAGCTACATAACGGCCGCCGGATTACCGATGACGCCGCGATGCAAGCGGTGAAAGAAGCCAATGGCGCCATCCGTGTAGAGATTGAATCACTGCTCTCCATGGGCATCGCCAACTCCCCCATGGCTGGCAGCGATATCCGCGTGGCTAGCGGTAACTTTGTCACGGCCAAACCATTGGGTGTACACGATGGGGTAGACCTGCAACATACGGGAGAAGTCCGCAAGATTGATGCTGTTGGCATCCAGAAGCGGCTGGATGACGGCGAATTGGTGCTGCTCTCCCCCATGGGATACTCCCCTACAGGCGAGACGTTTAACCTGACACTGGAGGATGTGGCGGTAAGCGTCGCGATTGCGCTCGATGCAGAAAAACTGATTTTTCTGATGGACTCCGAAGGCGTGCAAAACTTACGTGGTGAGCTGTTGCGCGAAATGACCTCGGCCAAAGCCAAAAACCTGTTGCGTAATGTGCAGGAAAGCGAAGAGCCAATTCATTACTCTGAAGACGTGAATTACTATCTGCCCGCAGCCGTGCGTGCCTGCGAACATGGCGTTGCCCGGACACACCTTATCTCGCGCCATATCGACGGGGCGATTATCCAGGAGTTGTTTACCCGGCAAGGCATAGGCACCATGATTACCGAACTGCCACTGGAAACCATGCGTCAGGCCAATATTGATGATGTTGGCGGCATCCTCAGACTGATAGAGCCCCTGGAAAACGAGGGCATCCTGGTGCGGCGTGGCCGCGAGCGCATTGAGATGGAAATCAATTATTTCTATGTGATGGAGCATGACAACCGCGTCATCGGCTGTGCCGCACTGTATCCGTTTGCCCAGGAGAAAATGGTGGAATTTGCCTGCCTGGCCATAGACCCGACTTATCGCGGCGGCGGCCGTGGCGATAAACTGTTTAATTATTGCCAGCAGCAGGCGAGCCAGAAAGGCTTTAAAAAGCTGTTTTGCCTGACCACGCGCACCGAACACTGGTTTTTAGAACGTGGCTTTACCGAACTGGGGGTAGACGAATTGCCGCAGGAAAAACAAAAACTCTATAATTTTCAGAGAAAATCCAAAGTTTTCATCAAATCGTTATGAGTTTTTAGCTAAAATCCAGTCTGTAACCGATTGCATGCAATCGCCTGATGATTGAATGAAAGCTTGTTCTATGCAAACCTCCAGCCAAAAAGCGCAAACGCTGTCTGAAGCGCTCCCGTATATCAAACGTTTTTTTGATAAAACCATCGTCATCAAATACGGTGGCAATGCCATGACAGATGACCATCTCAAAGAGTGTTTTGCACAAGATGTGGTCTTGCTCAAGCTGGTGGGCATGAACCCGGTGGTGGTGCATGGCGGCGGCCCGCAGATCAATGAAATGCTGGATAAACTGGGCAAAAAAGGCGAGTTTATCCAGGGCATGCGCGTCACCGATGAAGAGACCATGGACGTGGTGGAAATGGTGTTGGGCGGCCAGGTGAACAAGGAGATTGTGAACCTGATTAACCGTCATGGCGGCAAAGCCGTCGGCTTGACCGGGCAAGATGGCAACTTTATCCATGCGCACAAATTGCTCATGGAAGATCTCAGCGACCCGACCAAAACCATTGATGTGGGCCAGGTCGGTGAAATTTCAGGCATAGACCCCAGCATCATCACCTTCCTTGATAGCGGCGATTTTATTCCTGTGGTTGCACCTATTGGTGTTGGCAAAGATGGCGAAACTTACAACATTAACGCGGACGTGGTCGCAGGCAAACTGGCCGAGATCCTCAATGCCGAGAAGCTGATTCTGCTGACGAACACCCCTGGCGTGCTTGATAAAACTGGCCAGCTGCTCACCGGCCTCACCCCCAAACAGATTGACGACCTGGTGGCAGACGGCACCTTGAGCGGCGGCATGTTACCAAAAATCGGCTCTGCCCTGGATGCTGCACGCAGTGGTGTGAAGTCTGTGCACATTATTGATGGCCGCGTAGAACATGCCTTGCTGCTTGAAGTGCTCACCGACGAAGGCGTTGGCACGCTGATTAAAGCGAAATAAATTGCAGCCGCACCCAATCCACACCCGGCCCACAACTCATGGCTGAGCTTATTTTATACAGCAACAAGCAGTCACGAGGCCGCGCTGTGCACTGGCTGCTCGAAGAAATGGGCATACCTTACCAGGCCGAATGGCTGGATTTTGGCCCGCCCATGAAACAGGCAGAATACCTGGCCATCAACCCCATGGGTAAAGTGCCTGCGCTCAAACATGGCGACGCAGTGATCACCGAAACAGCGGCCATCTTGACTTACCTGGCAGATACCTTCCCCTACAAAGCCATGATGCCAGCAGCAGGCTCACCCGACCGGGCGGCGTTTTACCGCTGGATGTTTTTTATCGCAGGCCCGCTAGAGGCGGCAACCACGACTGAGTTTCTCGGCTGGCAAACGCCGGTGAAAACGCCTTTGGGTACGCCTTGCCAGGCCTTTCTGGGCTTTGGCTCATTAACACTGACACTCAATACCGTGGAGTCGCATTTAAAGCAGCATGCGTATGTGGCGGGAGAGCACTTTACGGCAGCTGACATCTATCTGGCTACGCACCTGAACTTTGGCATGCGTTACACCAAGGCTTATCCGCCACGTGAAGTGTTTAATGAGTATTTAAACCGCATGTTGCACCGCCCGGCCAAGCTGCGCGTAGACGCGCTTTAAACTTGGAATCAATGATGTCCCGCCAGGTGTGGATTTTTGATCTGGACGACACCCTGCATAACGCTTCGGCGCATATTTTCCCGGTCATGAACCAGTGCATGACACGCTACATCATGCAGATGCTGGAGATGGAAGAAGCGGCAGCACATCAGTTACGCCAGCATTACTGGCGCATTTACGGGGCGACCCTGAAAGGGCTGATGCGTCATCATGGTGTCAACCCGCATCATTTCCTGGCCGAAACGCATGCTTTTTTAACCGACGACATGGTGCAAACCACCCGCCAGCTGCGGCAATTACTCAACAGCCTGCCTGGCCGCAAATGTGTGTTCACCAATGCACCGCGTATCTACGCAATGCGCGTGCTGGAAGTCCTTGGCATCGCCGATTGTTTTTCACTGGTGTTTAGCGTGGAGTCTAGCCGCTTTCATGCCAAACCCAGCGTGCGCGGATTCCAGCTACTCTTAAGGCAGTTGCGTTGCCGGGCAGCGGATTGCACCTTGTTTGAAGATAGCCTGCCCGCCCTGATGACTGCCAGGCGTTTAGGCATGCGTACGGTATGGATAAGCCGCCGCTTGCGCAAGCCAAACTTTGTGCAATATAGGTTACCGCATGTGTTGGCACTCACTCACTGCGCATTGAAAAAAGCGCCTCATGCATTCCCGTGCTGAGCGAATGCGGTTAAAATACCAGCCAAAATAAAAACTTCTACAGGGGTGGATCCCGGATACTATTATGGCAACGATCAATAAAGAAGCGCGCGCAAACCGCAAACAACAAATCCTGGAAACACTGGCTGGCATGCTGCAAACACCCCGCGGTGAAAAAATCACGACAGCAGCACTGGCCGCCAAACTGGATGTGTCTGAAGCCGCGTTATACCGCCACTTTGCCAACAAGGCAAAAATGTTTGAAGGCCTGATTGAGTTTATCGAAGGGGCCCTGTTTGGCGTCATGAATAAAATCACAACCGACGAAACAGACGGCCTCAAGCAGGTGCAACTCATGCTGCAAACCATGCTGAAATTTGCCGAGCGCAATCCCGGCATGTCACGGGTATTGATCGGCGATGCACTGGTAAATGAGGACGAGGCGTTGCAGGCGCGCATTAACCAGCTGCTGGACCGTCTGGAAGCCAGCCTGAAACAATCGCTGCGCATTGCCGAAGCACAAGGCAACAAGATTGCGGATGCCGGCATCGCTGCCAATACCATGATCAGCTTTGTGTTGGGCCGCTGGCATGCTTTTGCCAAAAGCGGCTTCAAGCGCAAGCCCAGTGACAACCTTGAACAGCATATGACGCAATTGATTACCGGCTGTTTGCAATAAGAGAAGTAGAAAGTTTTACAGATGGAAACCACCGTTTTTGGCATGAATGAAGCCCAGCTCACCGAATTTGGGATGAGCTGGGGCATCGCTGGCCTGATCTTGTTCATCGTGTTTATTGTCGGCAACCTGGCCTGGAAGTCCAAGGCTGGCAAAACCGGTACATTTGCCTTGTTTCTCGCCCTCACCTTGGGCATGGTTGGTTTCCTGGCTAAACTGGCGATACAGCATTACTTGAATATCCATTAAAGCCTGTCGAATAATGTTCTGACTGCGCACACATTTTCGATGAACATTATCAAAATCTTCCTCATGCTGATATTACTGTGTGTCGCTTATGTCATCCTGGACAGTATTGTCCTGCCGTCACTGAGGTCGCAAACGCTACCAACATCATCCACGATGCCTCTAAGGCACAGCCAACCTGCGATGGATACGCCCTCAGTGATGGTTGAGCCGAGGCCGCATGACAGGTTCAGCGCCGATTGCGAGGGCCACACGCATTGCTCACAAATGCACTCCTGCGCAGAAGCCAAACAATGGTTATCACGCTGCCCGAACGCGGAAATGGATGGTGATGGCGACGGCATCCCCTGCGAACGCCAGTGGTGTGGACCTGCCTTGCATTAATACAGCCGTTGGGAGACATGGATGCAGCAGATACTGATCTACTCCGATTCACTCACCTGGGGCATTATCCCCAATACACGCCAGCGGCTACCGTTTGAGCAGCGCTGGCCGGGTGTCAT
>CAKZJM010000033.1 GCA_936943315.1 uncultured Methylophilus sp.
TCTTTTGTATTTTGGTAGGGTGTGCGGGGATCGAACCCACGACAAACGGATTAAAGTTGTGTTAAATAGCTGATTTTATTTAATATTTTACTGCCATCGCTCGCCAACAACCGTCTACAACATCAATCTTCTGTGCTGAGAATATCTTCAAGCGTTATCCAAGATTTAGGGGTGCTATTTAGTGGATTTTTGCCATCGAAGAATTTCCAGTTCATACGGGGGTTAAACCTGTGAATATGGCTTGTGATTTCTACAATGGCGAACCAAAATCTCAACATATCTCCTGTAGGTAACATGTGTGAAGCAAATATTGTAATGCTAACCAATCTTAAATGTTGCTTCAGAAAATCTTTGCAGACATTTTGGATTTCCGCCCATATAGTTGGTGAAGATTGCCATTCTGGAGGAATTTTGAGAAAAATTGCTCCCGGCCTATCTTTAGGAAGATTACGTTTAGTGGCCTGCTTTAAACTATGTAATATTCCTTTAGCGGAAAAATCCCCAGTCTCTAACTTGCATTTAGTATCTGTACAGACCTGAGATGCAAATGGAGCATCAATTAACAAATCAAAGCTTTCACCTTTAATACTTGGCTTAACAAAATGGAAGTTTACGTTCCTTGTCATTAATAGTTTTGCAACTTCTAATTCTGCATAACTAGCCTCAATTTCACCCGAAGCAATCATATGAAGAGTGGAGGTGTGACGAACAGCGCATTCCCCTCAGTGTTGTGATCTTGAAGCCAATGCTCTAATTGCTTGAGTTGAGCTTCGTTTAACTTCCATGTCTTGGGATGAGCGATTACTGTATTCAACCCTCGGTCAGTCACTTCCGCCGAAATCAGTGGAGAAAACTCTTCATCGCAACCAGTTAGAAGAGAAAACATTAGAATTATGATCAGATAAATATGGTGCATGTATAAGATTGCAAACAATCAAAAATTTTTCTCAGCTCGATCTACAAAAAAATGTTCCTAAATTGGGCAATGAAGGTATCCATCGAGGGATTGTTGCCAGGCAGCTTTGGAATCGAATTCCTTAACCAAGCCATTTCCAGAGTTGCTTTCAGAAAATGCTCCCATCCCATGTTGAATCATATAGCTTGGATGGTAATTGGGTGGACCGAGATGCTTGATGATTTTGCATTTCGAAACTATCTCATCTGGATTGGAAAGTGTTTTCGTCGCTACCTCCCTAAAAGCGGATTGTTGATCTGGAGTTAAGCTACTAAACATTTGCATTTTCAGTACTGTGACAGCTTGATGTGCAGATTTATCACTAACGCGCAGGGTATCAAAACGACCATAGACGCCAGCTAATGCAAACAAGATAGCAGCATCCTTGTTTTTATTTTGCTTAGCACAAACAGCGACTGCTTTATAAAGATCAGCTGGGGTAAATTTGTTGCTGAATCTGTTTGATTCAATACACCCAAGTTCATTTTTTGACACAAGGTTGCCAGGAGCTTCAAAATTTTTAACTTGTATACTTGAGGCAGAGTCAGCTGCAAAAGTGCTGTTTACAGAAAAGATGGCAACCACTGCAAGTTTTAGAACTATTTCAAATCTTATAAGAGATTTTAGTGTGCTTAATATTTTCATATGCCCTCTGCAGTAGTTATTTATCTAGCAAAGAACAATACTGGTGCCAATTGAAGGATTTATGAATCCAGACTAAACTCACTAAGAAACTCAAAGAGTAGACAGCCACTAACTGGATAACGTCCAATTCCCAAGCCAAGCCAATATAACGGCCAACAATCTCAGTCAGGATTACCGTCGTATCAGCCAGCCCCTGATTGTCTGTCTATGGTTCAAAGCGTGTGACTATGGGTAGTGTTTCGGGCCGTGAGTGCGTAAGTTTCGGAGAAGAGTCTCTCTGTAAATGGTAGCCCCTCTGTGAGTCTAGAACTTTCTGTAGTCAGACTAGCCCATTTACAATTATTTTTATCAATGCTACATTTGTTAGGCAAAAATAAATAAATAAATAAAAATCTCGAGAGGTTAAATGTGTCAAAAATAATAACAATCGCTTTACTATTGTTTTCCTATAATCTTAATGCTGCTGTTGTTTGGGACTTTAGTCCAGAAACTAGTGGCGGAAAATTATATGTTCCTGATAAACACAACATCGACAGTTCATCTTGGTCCAATAATTTTTATAGTCAGCACTACGAACAAATAAATTTCACCAATGACGTTACTTTGACCAGAGTAGATCTTTACTATTCTAATTTTGCTTTCATTCCGATTATTTGGAACGGTGATTGGTCTCCATATAAAACCAACTTAGTGATTCGTGAAGATCTAAGTGGCACCCCAGGCGACATTCTTGTTTCACAAAAAATACAACTAACTGGAACCAGAGGACTTAGTAATGACGTCGGTGCTTATGTTGAAGCTAAGGCTGAGATTACAAACCCAGTGACTCTAGAAGCCAATAAGAGTTACTGGATTTCATTTTATGGGATTCCAACATTAGGAATTATGGATGCTCCTTATGGAAATAATTCACACAAGATACTTGCCATAGCCGATCCAAGTAATCCTTTTTCGCAGTTTACTGGTTACATAACAGCCCAGAGTGACCTAGCCTTTAGATTGTATGACAATACCGCTCCTGTGCCAGAAACAGAAACTTACGCTTTGATGATTCTAGGATTGGCTTTAATAAGTGTTACTTCAAGGCGTAAACTATAAGACATTAATTACAATTACTTAAAGGCTCTCTTTTATAAAGGGCCTTTTTTATTTGAGTTTAGTCCAAGAAGCTACCCCCGCGTCATCCTTACATAGTCAGGTTTTTGCTAGCTTTAGACCCACTAACATAGTCATTAAGATTTTTTGAGAGTTTATAAATTGCTCTTAATTGAGAAAGTGGACTTAAATCTACAGCATTAGGATGTCCGAAAGCTAAAAGCAGATTTAATAAAATAACAAGTAGAAACCTGCTAAACATATTAACTCTCTATCAAGCTTGATATCTGATTCAAACTTCATAAATAGTAACATCACAAAAAAAAGACCCACAAACAAAAAGACCCAAGGCGTTAACCTTGAGTCTATCTATAGACCCTCTGTGAGTCGAACACAGCACCAACGGATTATCTTAAAATACCCTGCGTATTTAACCGTAAGCAATATACAACAATGCCAAAGCTCATAGCCAAACTCCCATAAGCCTGGAAATCGGGACTTTCTGTAACTATCTTTATCAGGCCCCACATTAGATAGAAACCAAAAAAGTATATTGAAGGTTTACGAAAGAAAAATAGAAGTAATCCAGCAATAAATAAAATTGTTGGGTAAAGCAATTTCACAGCAAAATTCAACGGTGAGATTGCTCCTGTTTTTAATAATTCGATAAATTGTGTCCAATTTTCGAACATAAATATTGAAATCCCAATAAACTGAAAAACACAAACCGCTGTGATAATAAATATTGGAATTGGTCTTTTTTGAAACCACGATTGATTTTGTATAGCAGACATAATTGGAAAATTGATATTTTGAGTTTGTGAGCAGTCTACACGATATTTTAATAAAACTTAGTGCCCTACCGCCTGGATAAACCGTAAATGCTTCCCCAAGCCAAAATAACTGCCAACGATTTCCACCCTGATTAGGCGTCGTATCAGCTAGTCCCTGATTGCTTGGCTATAGCTCAAGGCGTGTGACTATGGGCAGAGCTTACTAAGGGTTGTGCATTCACACAGCGCACAGACCACTTAGTTTCAAAAAGGCGCAATTTAAAGTTATCCATATCGCTTTTTGGGGCGTCGCTGGGAAACCAAGTTGATCTAAAGCTGTTTGTTTTCAAATCGAATGACTTTATGAATCGGCTTGTCTGAGATGCACCTGACACTTTAACTTCTCCGCAAATGGTTCGTTCATCCAGATCTTCATGAAAAGTTAAATTATTAAATTCAGGATGCATCTGATCAACTTGCATTTCCCATTTGAGAATATCGCTTTTAGCTTTCTCTGCAAATTCACTAGGTGGCATTTTTGCTATTAGAGAAGCATCATTCACAGCCTCTTTTTCAAGACATGCTACTTTTTCATCACTAGTAGATAGTTTGTAACAGTCACTTAGAGTTGTAGCATTAGTTTGATACTGAAAACTTAAAATACAGAATAAAAATAATGCTCTCGAAGTAATAGGCATTAGATGTAATCATCCATCAAAATCTCAGTTTACCCTATTACAAAACAAAAAAGACCCAAGGCGTTAACCTTGAGTCTCTCGAAGTAACGCCCATCTTGCATTCGAGCCTGATAATAGCGTCAAGCAACTCCCGCCTGGGCAAATCCCAACTCCCACTCCAAGCCAACATAACGGCCAACGATCTGAGTCGAGATTACCGTCGTATCAGCCAGCCCCGGATTGCCTGCCTATGGCTCAAGGCGTGCGACGATGGGCAGGGTTTGGGGCTGCGGCTGGGTGAGTTTTGGCAGTTTACTCACATTGATTTTTTGAAAGATGCATTTCTCCAGCGGAATCGCCAAAGCAAACCGCATGCGCGACTGACTGATTTATAACTGACAGGAACCCGGCTCATCTTGAAAGCCAGTACTTTGCACATATCCAATTGTAGTGAGCTCATCTTGGGGGCTGATTTGATACCAGCGATATTCGTTATTATTTTTAGGTCCTATATCTGTAATCACTACCATTTGATTCCGTGCAGCACTCCACACAACATCTGAGCTCGAATCGGGTTGTATATATGCCTGAGTGTGTTCTGCTAAACAAACTGATTCGCCCTTTATATGCCCGTACAGATCGTAGCCGTCAATTTCCCAATGGAACACTGGATTTGAATCACATCCAGTACAATACATACGCATAATGAACTCACTCTCTCTGACTTCAACTCCAAAAATAATTTCCTGATCATTTTGAATCAACCAATACGGCTTCGAGTGTTGCCCATTTCCCAGTCCATTAAAAACCACTACACTAAATTTAGCGTTGTTCACCAAAACAACTATGAAATCTAAATAACCATCTTGGTTAGCATCCGCAGTCACTATCGGTCTAAAGAATTCCTCTTTGAACTTCTGCTGAAACTTTTGCTCCTGTTGATTATGCAAACACCAGCGAAAAATATCCGGATGCTCTGAAATGTCCTTGAGGGTTGATACATGATACTCAGGGTGCTCTCTCAAGAATAATTTTAAAATTTCGCTTTCTACCAGCCTCTTATCAGTCGGGTCATTTGCTCCTAGTTCTGGCAAGCAACCATATTGCGCCATTACAGATTGTTTGGGAGGTGGAGGTTTTGACTCGCAAGCTACTAATGAAATGCTCAGTGCAATAACTATCCACTTAATGTTGATAGAAAATTCTTTTTTCATATAGTTTTAGCTATTACATATTTGGTCTCCAAGCTACTACGAATTTATGTCTTCTTTATTAAAAATGACTACTACCTCAAAACAAAAAAGACCCAAGGCGTTAACCTTGAGTCTCTAGTAGCAGCTGCCCACTCAACATTCGAGCCTGATATCAACGCTAGCTCAGTCCCGCCCGCACAAATCACAACTCCCAAGCCAAGCCAACATAACCGCCAAAGATCTCAGCCGGGATGACCGTCGTATCAGGCAGTTCTTGATAGTCCATGCAATAAATTTGCAACCTCACATCTATACATTTAAAAGTCACCCATCGAACTAATTACAATTAATGTATGCATATTAAAAGTATTATTTTAATTGCTCTATCGTTTTTCCTCGCTGACATTGCGTACTCAGCAAGCTTCAATTGCAAACAATCTAAAAACTTGAATGAAACAGAGAGCTTGATTTGCTCACGCCCTTCACTATCAAAACTGGATGACCAATTGAATGAACTCTTTCAGTCCAGTATGAAAAGATCTATGTTTAAAAAACAATTACGCCAACAGCAAAGAGTTTGGATGCAAGAGCGAAACCACGATTATTCATTATGCAAGCTCACTTCTGAAGTAGGAATTGATGGCGAGGATTATTGCCCTAATCAGTTGAAACAAATATATGAGTTAAGAATAAAGCGGTTATTAAAATCACACGAAAAAAAAATTTCTTGTTTGTCTAGACAAACAGCGTCTATGGGTGTTTTTTCAGGTGATTGGTTATTTGAAGAGTTTGGTGACGGAAAAAGATGGATGCATACGATTTCAATCATACAACAAGGTAAAAAGTTAAATGGCGCTTGGATGAGTGGTGGGCAGGGAGGTGCAATTGCGTCCGGATCATTGAAGGGTACGGTAGAGTCTGATGAAGCTTCAGTTGAGTACTGTGAGGACTTTCCAAGTAATTACTGTGTTAAATTCAAAGCAAAAGTTGCCGATCAGACACTTACTTTGTTCCGATGTCGGAATATTAACCAATGTGAAAAAAAATCGATGTCGACTCTTTATCAAAAAAGCACGATACCTTGCGATGCTTTCCCGCCCAAACTTAAATAAGAAATCCCTTTATTGATATGTCTTTCCCAATTCATTATTTAAGCACGATTACGATAACTCTCATTCTCACATTCACTTCCACTCATTTATCTGCTAATGAGAAATTAAACTGTAGATCAGGAGATGATGAGTACAGTGATTCGTTATCACTGGAAATAGACAAAGGTAAGGTTAGAGCTTTTAATTACTCTAGCACCGTTCAAGCTTTTAGTTGCGATGTGAGTGCTCGCCGTGGAGATAAAAATTCCAATTGGTCAGACGCAGACTCAGGAAAGACAACGAAGGTTAGCTTTCAAGAAGGTAGTGTATTAATTAAGAAAATTGGTAATGCATACTCAATTCAGTTTATTGATGTATCACATATGTACCACTGTGGGATGGGAGGACAAATGGCTGATCAAGTTATTATCACTCATGAAAAGAAAGAATGTGAAGTTAGATAAGTACTTACCCAAAAACAAAAAAAACCCAAGGCGTTAACCTTGAGTCTCTTAATAAATGGTGGCCCCTCTGTGAGTCGAACACAGCACCAACGGATTATGAGTCCGGCGCTCTAAATTAAATATCAGGAATACAGAAAATAAAAACGGCTCACATTTCTGCGAGCCGTCTTTTGTATTTTGGTAGAGTGTGCGGGTATCGAACCCACGACAAACGGATTAAAAGTTGTGATAACTTCTGACAATCGCAGACAATCTTAGTCATTAGACTTTTATTTCGCTGTCCCAACTTAAGTTTTCTTAGTTTTGTATCCCATGTAGATTAAGGACAGGCCCCCGAGTGTCCACAAAAAACCCGCGACAAGTTGACCGATTGAATCACCAAAAGCTTGTCTTGCTAGCAAAATCACACCACAAATTGCCCGGCATCCCCCAAAACCATCTGGTAAGGGCTCTATTCCGAAAAAGTGTTTCAAACCAAGATAGATACCGAATCCACCCAAAAGTGATAAAACTGCTCTCACAGCCGTGTGATTTTGTTCATGTAGAGAAGCGCCTGATAAGCGCTTCTCGGTTTGATCCTTGAGAATATTCGTGAAACTGAGCAACACGGCTATCAAACCCATAAAGAAGATCGCGCCAATAAACTCGCGTGAATCGAGAAAGACTGCTACCGCTAAGCCGCCTATGATCACAATCAATATTTGTAAAATAATACGAATAAGTCGCATATAACTTGATCAAGCTAAAATAGGGTTAGTTTGCAGAATGGGTAATGACAAATTTCTGCTAAAACAGAAAAGCTGGCATTCTAAAAATCAAAGCCTTTTTCCAAGAAGTGCAACATATTTAAAATATGACTTATGCACCTTATACATTCCAAAGCCAACAATTAACAAAATACCATTGAACCCTTTACCGTAAAAATTCTTAGCTTCAAACATGAAAGAAAAATAATAATAGGCAATTAAAAGCAAGATTGCGTTCAGTAGGAACCATATGAACGCCATTTTCAGCATACGCTTGATGCTAATCATCTCAGAGTTAGTTCTATCGTTCATGTATTCTAAAAAATCAGTTTGCTAACTACAAAGTTTACCTCACCTCAAAACAAAAAAAGACTCAAGGCTTCAACCGTGAGTCTCTCCCATCAGGATAACTCCCACAACAAGCCAACATAACGGCCAACGACTTCCCCCTC
>CAKZJM010000034.1 GCA_936943315.1 uncultured Methylophilus sp.
GCCACAAAAGCAATTCATTGAATCTCAGTCTGCACTGGAGCGCGCTAAATCAGCGCTCTACGCAGACTCTGAAAGATTAAGAATGTATGGCGGTCTGGATCAGCAGAGTGGATCTACCTACCTATTGAAAGCACCATTCAACGGCATCGTGATAGAGAAAAATGCAGTGATTGGTGAATTAGCCAATCCAGCAGATACCATTTTCACCATCGCGGACATGTCAACGGTGTGGATTGATGCCGATGTTCCAGAAAGGGATTTGCAATATCTGGAAGTCGGTAAAACAGCCAGTGTGACTGTGACCGCTTATCCCGATGAGGTATTTACCGGGAAAGTGAGCTACCTATCTAGTGTGGTGGATAAAACCACCCGTACGGTCAAGGCGCGTATCGAACTGCCTAATACAGAGCAAAAGCTTCGCATCGACATGTTTGCCAAGGTCGTTCTGAATCATTCTGGTACGAAGGATGTTCTAGTTGTACCTAATACATCTGTCGTGATGGTACAAGGTATCCCTAATGTCTACGTGAGCGAAGATGGCGGATTTAAAGCAAGAGCTGTAGAACTAGGTGCCCGATATAACGAGTATGTCGAAATCAAAACTGGATTAACTGAAGATGAAAGCATCGTTCAGACAGGCGTATATGCTCTAAAAGCTCGACAACTCAAATCACAAATCAGTGATGAGCACTAGGAGAACAGCATGTTGAATTGGATATTAGATGCTGCCCTCAAATACAAGCTTCTTGTCATTCTTGCCTTTGTTGTCGTGGTTTTTTTCGGTGTCAAAGCATGGCAGGAAGTCCCTCTAGATGCTTTCCCAGACGTGACTCCTGTGCAGGTAAACGTGTACACGGAGTCTCCTGGACTTGCTTCTGAAGATGTTGAAAAGCTAATTACTTTTCCAGTCGAGAGTTCTTTGGCTGGCCTGAAAGGTATTGAGGAGATTCGGTCAGTTTCATTGTTTGGTTTGTCTTATATCAGTGTTTATTTTTCTGATACTACTGACATACAACAGGCTCGCTTTTTGGTGGGTGAAAAGCTAGCTGATGCTCGCTCCAGAATGCCGGCAGGCTATGGCGAACCAACACTTGGCCCTAACACATCAGGTTTAGGTCAGGTACTTTGGTATACCTTGAAGTCCGATAAGCAAAGCACTATGGATCTTCGCACATTGCATGACTGGAATGTGCGTATGGTGATGCGTACCGTACCCGGAGTCGATGACATCACATCCTGGGGAGGCAACGAGAAACAATTTCAGGTTCAAATCGACCCTCAAAAGCTATTCAAATATGGCCTGACCTTCTCTGAAGTCATCGACAGATTGGTGGCAAATAACCATCAGGTTGGTGGGCAATACGTCAATATTGGCCAAGAACAGTTCTTGGTGCGTGGCTTAGGGCTGGTTAAAAATAGCCGCGATATTCAACGTATCGTCGTCTCTGAGAACCAGGGTACGCCAGTCTATGTAGAAAACATTGCCAAAGTAGTTGAAGGCGCAGGCCCCCGTTTTGGTGCTGTTACGCAAGATGGCAAGGAAGTTGTGATGGGTATGGTACTTGCCAGGATTGGTGAAAATGCCCAGCAAGTGGTTGATGCTGCCAAAGAGAAGTTGGAGCTGGTGAAAGCCACCTTACCTAAGGGTGTGACACTGGAAACTGTTTATGATCGAACCGCGATCATTGACAAGGCTATACGTATGGCAGACCGCGCCATGATTGAGGGCGCATTGCTAGTCATTGCGGTGCTGTTCATGTTGCTTGGCGAAGTGCGTTCGGCTTTAGTCGTCGTTGTAGCAATCCCAATGGGCCGTCTGATCGCTTTTATCTTCATGGAGAAATATGGCATCTCAGCTAATCTGATGTCATTGGGTGGTTTGATTATTGGCCTAGGTATGACCATTGATGGCCCACTGGTTCTTGTTGAGAACTGCTTCCGTCGTTTGGCTCACTTCGCTGGTCAAAAGGTAGATAGATCCAAAATCGTACTCGATGCTTCACGAGAGGTGATCAATCCAATCACTTTTGGTGTGTTGATCATCACAGTGGTTTTCCTGCCTATCTTCTCCCTGACGGGGCTGGAAGGGAAGCTATTTAAGCCCTTGGCCATCAACATGACTTTTGCCATGATTGGCTCAATGATCCTGACGCTGACACTTATTCCGGTGTTGTGTTCTTTGGCGTTGAAGCCAAAGGAAGAGAGAGATCCATGGCTGATTCGCTTAATCAAGCCTAAGTATGTATCTCTGCTGAAGTGGTGCTTGGCACATAAGAAGCTAGTCGTAGGCTCTACGGGTATTGCCTTCATTGCCGCCTTAGCGATGTTTCCATTCCTGGGCAAAGAGTTTATGCCCAACCTGCAGGAACAGGACATTCTCTTTAGGGTGACAGGCATCCCTTCTACCTCACTTGAGCAATCTATTTCAGTCTCTGATCGTGTGGCGAAGAGCCTCAAAAAAATGCCCCAAGTGCAAAGCAGCCTGGCAATGATTGGTCGTGCAGAAAAGGGTGAAACCGCTGACGTGAACTACATGGAAGTACTAGTGCATTTAAAACCAGCAGACTCATGGCCTCAAGAAATTACCTATGGCGACCTCGCGCAGCAGCTCCAGGAGCAAGTTGAAAAAGATGTCCCTGAGGCTGTTATTTCGGCTTCTCAACCTATCCAGTCTCGGGTTGAAGAATTGATCTCGGGCGTCAGGGCAACTTTGTCTGCAAAAGTCTATGGTGAAGATCTTGCAACCATTGATCGTATCGCTAATCAGGTAAGAGCTGTGGTCTCCAAAGTTAATGGAGTTACAGATCTGGCGTTGGAAGCCAACATAGGAAAACCGCAACTCATTATCAATGTGGATCGTGAAGCGATCGCCCGTTATGGCATTAATGCTGATGATATCTTACAAGTTGTGCAATCAGGCATTGGTGGCAAGCCCGTCTCTACGCTGATTGACGGTGTGAAGCGATTTGCCATCCAAGTTTGGTTACAACCGGAGTACCGCAGTGATATTCGAGCAATTAACGATATCCCCATTTCAACATCTCAGGGTGCGTTGATTCCGTTGTCTCAAGTTGCTAGCGTTGATATTGAAGAGGGTTATTCATTTGTCAGACGTGAGCAATTGCAACGTTACGCAGTGATTCAAATGGACGTGCAAGGCCGGGACATTGATGGCTTTGTTAAAGAGGCCCAAGCCGCGATTGAGCAGCAAGTAAAACTTCCAAGTGGTTATTGGATTCAATGGGGTGGCGCATTTGAGAACCAGCAACGAGCCATGACTAAGCTGGCAATCATTGTACCGCTTACCATTGGTCTGATATTCGTTCTTCTCTACACAGCCTTCCATTCACTACGTTATGCCGGACTGATTATTGCCAATGTGCCTTTCGCAGCAATCGGCGGCATTTTCTCTCTGGCAATTGCCGGCCAGTACCTCTCGGTGCCTGCGGCGATTGGCTTTATCGCAGTGTTCGGGGTGGCCATGTTGAACGGTATTGTCTTAGTGGAGTTTATCAATGGCTTACGCGAAGAAGGCAAGTCCGTAGATGAGGCTGTACTGGAAGGTACCACTCTCCGATTAAGGCCTGTGATGATGACGGCCATGGTAGAGATCTTTGGTTTGATCCCGTTCTTACTTGCAACCGGTGTCGGTTCAGAAATCCTTAGACCACTTGCTGTCGTGGTTATTGGAGGCCTTCTCACGGCTACGGCACTTACCTTGGTTTTCCTGCCGGTTGCGTACGACTGGATGGAAACAAGGAGGGAGCTCAACGAAGCTAAAAACCCAAATTGATTTGGAGTTTTGGTTAATTAAGTGATCGGATCAGGTTGTATTTGTAGCAGCCTGATCATTAGCATAAATGTTTCATGATTCCATTGAGGAGAATATCGTGAATAGATCTAAGAATCATAAAAATGAAGCTAAGCAATGCAGTGATTGCATTGATAAAGAACCAGTAATTACTACTGCACTTTCAGAGGGTACATTGACAACCTCTTTATCTACTGTAGATCAAGCAAGATTTCGTATTCCATCCATGGATTGTGCTTCTGAGGAAGCTGAGATTAGACGTGCGCTTGCAAAGATTGATGCAATCAAAAGCTTAAGATTTAATTTGGGCGCACGTGAACTGATCATAGATGCAGATGCGAATAGCATCCCATTAGCTATGGAGGCAATCAAGAAATCAGGTTTTGAAACTGAATTAATCCTTGATGAGAAAAACTCTGAAGTCATTACAGCGTCTCCAAAAGGATTTTGGAGCAGTTGGGGCAAACCAATTGCCGGCTTGGTTTTGGCAGTAGCAGCCGAAGTCCTGGAGTTTGCATTTACAGGTACCCAAGAAATTCGATATCTTGGAATGGCTTTGGCTGGTCTCTCAATCGCTTTGACAGGGTTAGATGTTTATATAAAAGGACTCAAAGCATTTAATGATGGACGTTTAAACATCAATGCATTAATGACCATTGCTGTCACCGGTGCATTTTTCATTGGTCAATGGCCTGAGGCTGCAATGGTGATGGCGCTCTATGCAATCGCAGAAGCTATCGAAGCTAAGGCTGTAGATAGAGCACGGAACGCAATTAAGAGCTTGATGGAATTAACCCCAGAAGATGCTGAGGTTTTGCAATCGGATGGGGCATGGAAGCGTGAATTGGTCAAAGATATTCCAATTGATGCAAAAGTGCGTATTCGACCAGGTGAACGTATCCCGCTAGATGGCATTGTGATTTCCGGGCAGAGTGCTATAGACCAATCTCCTGTTACCGGCGAAAGCCTACCAGTGGATAAGTCTCCAAATGATCAAGTGTTTGCCGGAACTATCAACCAAGCGGCTGAATTAGAGATTCGAATCACTGCCCTTTCTTCGAACAGCACAATATCCAGAATCATCAATGCGGTTGAGCAAGCCCAAGGTTCCCGGGCGCCGACACAGAGATTTGTAGATTCCTTTGCGGCGATCTATACACCCGCGGTTTTTGTTCTTGCGCTAATCGTGGCTCTCTGGATGCCATTCTTACTGGAATGGACCTGGATGAAGTCTATTTATAAAGCACTTGTATTACTGGTGATTGCTTGCCCGTGTGCGTTGGTGATATCGACGCCTGTTACCGTAGTAAGTGGCCTTGCAGCAGCAGCGAGAAGAGGCATACTCATCAAAGGTGGAGTTTATCTTGAAGAGGCCCGTAAGATAAAAGCGGTTGCGCTAGACAAGACAGGAACGATTACTGAAGGAAAACCCAAGCTATCTAGCTTTGATGTATTTGATGTGCAGTCTAATCCCACTGAGTTAAAAAGTATTGCCTATAGTTTGGCATCTCGGTCAGATCACCCCGTGTCAAAAGCAATTGCTGAGGGCTTATCTGGGCAAACTAAGGATGTGAAGAATTTCAAAGCTGTTGCTGGACGTGGAGTACAGGCCAAAATTGGAAACAGTACCTTTTTCTTGGGAAACCATCGCTGGATTGAGGAGATGAACCTTTGCTCCTCCGAATTGGAAATGCAATTAGCCAAACTAGAAAATGCCGGTCGCACGGTTAGCTTACTGGCCACTTCCGAAAAGGTGCTGGCAGTCTGCTCGGTAGCGGATACGATCAAATCCTCTTCAAAAGAAGCGGTCTCAGAACTCATACGACTTGGAGTCACACCTGTAATGCTAACTGGGGACAATCTTGCTACCGCTAAAACGGTAGGTATCCAGGCTGGCATTAATGAAGTCAAAGGTAATCTCTTGCCAGAGGATAAATTAAAGGAAATTGAATCCCTTCAGCAACAATTTGGTGTGACTGCGATGACGGGTGATGGGATCAATGATGCGCCATCATTAGCACGAGCTGATATTGGTTTTGCGATGGGAGCAGCTGGGACACACACTGCGATGGAAGCAGCAGATGTTTTGGTAATGAATGATGATTTACGTAGGTTGCCTGAAACAATTCGCCTCTCAAAACAAACGCATGCCATTCTTTGGCAGAACATTGCTCTAGCCTTGGGCATCAAGTTTGTATTTTTATATCTTGCCTTATTTGACAATGCATCTATGTGGATGGCTGTCTTTGCTGATATGGGTGCAAGTTTGCTAGTGGTATTTAATGGTTTGAGATTGATTTACTTCAATCGGCAATCAAGAACCTAATACAAATAAACAGCTTTTATTTTAGGAGGTCTAAATTGATACTTAAGAAATTAGATGCTGAACTTAACTTTCACCAAGCAGCACTGCGCGTACGCAACCAGCGCCAAGAATTACTCGCATCAAATATCGCCAACGCTGACACGCCCCAATACAAAGCGCGTGACATTGACTTTCAATCTGCAATGCAGTCAGCGCTTCAACAAAGTGCTGGAGTTGGTCCTGCAACACAACCTGCAAGTGAAATGCAGCAAACCAATAATGCTCATATGAATGGTAATGCTGGCAATGGTTACCCCGGATCAGGTGACGTATTATTCCGATCATTGAGACAAGGATCCGTAGATGGCAATACCGTTGATATGGACGTAGAGCGAAACGCTTATGTAGATAATGGAATTCGCTACGAAGCAAGCCTCACGATGATGACTGATAAAATCAAAGAGGTGATGGCGGCTATTAACGGGCAAGATAAATAACGGTCACTATGGCATTATGCTGAGTCGAAATACTAATCTATGACCATACATCCTGATGCAATTTATGCGATATTAGCTGCCATTCTTTTTGGCTTGGCAACCCCCGTCGCCAAGCTTTTGATTAGTGATGTTTCACCACAAATGCTCGCCGGTTTATTGTATGCAGGTAGTGGACTTGGCCTTTTTCTGCTGTATGGCTTCACTCGATTATTTCAACGCGATAATCATGAGCGCCTGCCTATCCAGGCACCGGATTTACCATGGTTATTAGGTGCAATAGTATGTGGAGGTGTGCTTGGACCAGTCTTACTTATGCAAGGATTGCTATCCACACCTGCTTCGATGGCGTCACTATTACTCAATCTTGAAAGCGTCCTGACTGCACTACTAGCCTGGTTCATATTCAAGGAGCATTTTGATCGTCGTATCTTGATTGGGATGGCCAGTATTGTATGTGGCAGCTTGTTGTTATCATGGCCTAAGCATTTGAATACTGCTTTTCCTTGGGGTGCGGTGGCGATCGCAGGAGCCTGTGCGTGTTGGGCAATTGACAACAATCTCACGAGAAAAATATCGGCCAATGATGCTCTACAAATTGCTTGTATCAAAGGTTTGGTAGCTGGTTTTGTGAATCTGGCAATCGCATTAAGCCTTGGTAAAGCATTGCCTGATTTTTCTGCGGGAGTAAGTGCGGCTATTATCGGCTTCTTGGGTTACGGAGTCAGCCTGGTATTGTTTGTCATTTCTTTGCGCCACATTGGTACGGCCAGGACAGGAGCATATTTTTCTGCTGCTCCCTTTGCTGGCGTAATCTGTTCTTTTCTATTACTACATGAGCAGCCAGATGGCTTGTTCTGGGCAGCAATGGTCTTGATGATCATCGGTGTATGGCTTCATTTAACCGAACATCATGCTCACCTACATTATCACAGGGAATTACGTCATCAACATATTCACTCTCATGACGAACACCATCAACATACACATGATTTTGATTGGGATGGATCGGAGCCTCATGTGCACCCGCATGAACATATGGCATTAAGTCACAGTCACCAGCATTTCCCTGATTTGCATCACCAACATAAGCATTAATTTTTGTGGGATATACCCTTCCCAAGACCAAGTTATGCTCATGTCACTCGGCCAGCTTATGGTTTCATTTCCGTCTCGTGGCAATTTTATGCTTCTCTCAAGCGAGTGATAATTATCTCAATTAAGTTTGAATGAGCCTTTTCTAAAATATTATCGTAAGATGTATGGTGAGAACCCTAAAAAACATTAGATCGTCAAAAATTTGAAGAATATAATAATTCTCATAATTTTACTCGCTGATCCAGTTGTATTTTTGATCCGCACGCTTATTGATTCACTAGATCTAGCGCTATCAAAAGTCAAAAATCGTGTTTTGGTTTTCCTACAAATTACATATTTATGCCTTTTGCCTTTACTC
>CAKZJM010000035.1 GCA_936943315.1 uncultured Methylophilus sp.
GCTACGTTCTGCCAATTTGCGCACCTCGGCGGCAACCACGGCAAAGCCTTTGCCATGCTCACCAGCACGCGCCGCTTCAATGGCTGCGTTCAGCGCCAACAGGTTGGTCTGATAGGCAATGTCATCAATGATGCCAATCTTATCGGCGATGCTCTTCATCGCAACCACGGTGTCTTTCACTGCATCTCCACCTTCGTTGGCATCTTTCGCTGCTTTACCGGCAATGCCGTCGGTCACTTTGGAGTTTTCAGTGTTTTGATTAATAGAGGCACTCATTTGCTCGACGGAGGCAGAGGTCTCTTCGACTGAAGCGGCTTGCTCGTTGGTCGCCTGGCTGATGCTTTGCGCAGTTGCGCTCACTTGTTCGGAGGCACTGGCGATGTTGTCGGCAGAACCACGGACTTCGGCAATAATGCCTGTCAGCTTGTTAACCATCCCATCGATGGCAAACAGGATGCTGCCGGTATCGCCTGGGCGCAAATCTGTCTTAACAGTCAAATCACCGTCGGCCACCCGTTTGACAATGCCCGCAGCATAAGCAGGCTCACCGCCAATTTGTGCCAACAGTTGCTCGACCATTTGTTTCATGGAGTAAAGCAGGCTGCTGGTATCCCCAGGTTTGGTTTCTACCTGAACGGTGTAATCACCAGCCGCCACTGTTTTCACCACGGAAGCAGCATAATCAGGCTCACCACCCAACTCTTTTAAAAGGTTACGAGTAATAATGAAACCAATGATGGCAGCCAGAGCAATGACTACCACAGCAATCGTGCGAGATAAAAACAATGCTTTTGATTGCGTGTCTGAGGCGTCTTTGGATGCTTTTTGACCAATTTCGACGTTGTATTTCCTGTCTGCATCAATTGCTAGTGACACTTTCAAAAAGTCTTCTTTAGCCGCAAAAACAGCCTTGCGCGCCTCATCAATCTTGTTCGCACGTGAAAGCGATAACACTCTTTCGCGTACGCCGTCATAATTTTTGAGTTCTGACTTGATGCCTTCAATCAGGCCACGGTCTTTATCGTCTGTGATATTTTCTGACTCATACTTTTTAACGCTTTCATCAAGTTTGGCGCGATACTCCAAGATGACTCGATCAAGCTGTGTCATCGTGGCATCATCGGTATTCACGATGTGCTGATATACCGTCTCTTGCATATCAGCATACGCTTTCGACATATCATCCAGAACAATAATACTAGGTACCGTATTGATATTCAGGTAGTTTGTTTTGTTGTATACCTCATCAATATAATACTGAGCCATCGATGCAATCAGGATCAGACCAAATATGGCCGTACCAATCAAAAGCATCATTTTTTTTGCAACGGTCATTTTCATTTCATATCCTTTTCAACATTTACTGCTGTTTCACTTGACCAGCCAAGGCGGCTACTTCTTCTATCGATAACACGCTATTTACATTCAAAATAATCACAAACTTGCCACCAATCTTGCCCATGCCTTCAATAAAGTCGGCACGGATATTTGCGCCAAAGCTGGGCGCAGGCTCAATGTTACCTGGCTCAATATCGACCACTTCATTGACCGCATCGACCATGACGCCGACCACTTGTGTACCTTCGGCATGCTCAACTTCAATAATCACGATGCAGGTTTTACGCGTGATCTCGGCACTGGGTTTATCGAACCGCGCCGCCATGTCGATGACAGGCACCACGGCACCGCGTAAATTAATCACGCCGCGGATAAACACTGGCATGCGGGGGACTTCTGTCAATTGGCCGTATTCAATAATCTCCTTGATATTGAGAATATTGAGGGCGAATGTTTCGCGCCCGAGGACAAAGGTCAAGTATTGCTGAATCGAATCCTCTAACACTGCTTGCTGATTTGTTGGTGGCTGTGCCACGATGAGTTCACTCATCATTTTTCCTTTCGCAGATCGCTATCAGGTCAGCATCGGTAACCAGCGATTCGGCTACCGATGACGCCGGTCATCTATCGGTTAGAACTTTACGAACTGAGCTTCATCAACTTGCGTTGCATAGTCATTGCTAGGCGTATTGGGCGCAACTCTGGAGATCAGCGGTTTAGACACTTTCTTGATCACGTTTTTAGCGGCAGCAGTCACCGGCACGTCATCTGCGCTGACTTTAAAGAACCCAATCAGGTGTTGCAGTTGCTCAGCCTGTCCACTCATTTCTTCTGCCGTCGCCGCCAGTTCTTCACTGGAGCTGGCGTTTTGCTGTGTGGTCTGGCTCAGTTGATTCATGGCCGCAGTGATCTGCAAGGCACCACTGCTTTGCTCTTCGCTGGCGGCATAAATCTCTTGCACCAGGTCACTGGTTTTATTGATGCTAGGCACAATTTCGTCCAGCAAGTCACCGGCACGCTCGGCCAGACCCACAGAATTCTTGGCCACTTCGCCAATCTCTTGCGCAGCCACCTGGCTACGCTCGGCCAATTTACGCACCTCGGCGGCCACCACGGCAAAGCCTTTGCCATGCTCGCCAGCGCGGGCGGCTTCAATCGCAGCGTTCAGGGCCAACAGGTTAGTCTGGTAGGCGATGTCATCAATAATGCTGATCTTGTCTGCAATGCTCTTCATCGCAACCACGGTGTCTTTCACCGCAGAGCCCCCTTCGTTGGCGTCTGTTGCGGCCTTACCGGCAATGCCATCGGTCACTTTGGAGTTTTCGGCGTTCTGGTTAATTGAGGCACTCATTTGCTCTACAGAGGCGGAAGTCTCTTCGACTGAAGCGGCTTGTTCATTGGTGGCCTGACTGATGCTTTGTGCGGTTGCACTCACTTGCTCGGAGGCACTGGCAATGTTGTCAGCTGAAGACTTGATCTCATGAATCACATTACTGATCTTTTCAGACATCATCTTCATGGCGGCCATCATCTGGCCAATCTCATCTTTTGAGTTCACTTCCACCCGTTGTGTCAGGTCACCATTGGCCATGGCGTTGGCAGATTGAACCGCGCTATTCAATGGACGGGTAATAGAGCGAATGGTGAAAAACGCCAGCGCCAACACGGCTAAAGAAAGCACACCACCCACCGCTAAACCGGTGACAATCGCAGACGATTTGATTTGAATCGCAGACTCGGCCGAAGTCTTAGCCAGGGCCTGGTTGTAAGCCATGTGTTCATCAATGGCGCTATTCAGTTCTTCAGCCAATTTGGCATTCGCGGTGAGGATAGCCAGCGCCTCCTTTTGCTTACCATCTCTGGAGAGCTTGATCACCTCAGTCATGCCGGGAGTGTATGCTTCAAAGCCTTTGCGCACCTTTTCCAGCAATTCTTTATCTTTCGCGTCTGCGATATTTTCATTGTTATATTTAATGAGTGCATCCTCAAGGCCCTTGCGTGCTTCATTAATGGCCTCTTCGATTTTGGTCATGTTGCTCTGGTCAGTATTCAGCACATGGCGATAGACCCTGACACGCAACTGGCCAAATTTTTTCATCCCTTCATTAAGTGTACTGATACTAGGAATACCATTCACGTTTGCATTATTGGTTGCCTCAAATACCTTTTCGATGCTGCTGTAGCTCAGAGCAATTAAACTGAATAACCCCACCACTGCAATGGCAATCATGAGTGATATTTTTTGAGAAACTTTCATTACAAACCCGCTTTCTTTAATTAATAAATTGTTGGCTAAACCGCTCGCAAAGTGACTACTTAGCTTTCAGCAAGCGCCTGTTCTTTCGTGCTTTCCCTATTGGCCAGTTGCATCATGCGTGGCACATCCAACACCAATGCCACACTGCCCGAGCCAAGAATGGTGAAGCCGCCAATACCCTTCACGTGCTCAAACACCTTGCCCAGGGGTTTAATCACAGTCTGGAACTCACCAATCAACTTATCTACTACCAAGCCTACCTTTTGGTTTGCATACTGCATGACGACGATGTTTTGCCGTGCAGGAGGCTCCCCTTTACATTCAAACTCTTGCCTGAGCTTGAGGTAAGGCAATACCTCGCCCCTCAGGTTAATGAAGTTGCGTTTATCGCTGACTGAAGACTCGTAATCTTCAGTCGACAATTCGATACACTCGACCACCATGTCTAACGGCACCACATAAGACGAGTCGGCCACGCCCACCAGGAACCCATCAATAATGGCCAGCGTCAGAGGCAAGCGGATGCTCATGGTGCATCCCAGCCCCGGTGTGGATTGAATATCTATGGTGCCGCGTAAGGCCTGGATATTGCGCTTGACCACATCCATGCCCACACCACGGCCAGACAGGTTGCTGACGGCATCCGCCGTTGAAAACCCTGCCTCAAAAATAAGGTTGTAGATTTCTTTATCGCTGAGTGACTGATCAGGCGATACCAGGCCTTTGTCTATGGCTTTGGCCAGAATCTTGTCGCGGTTGAGGCCTGCACCGTCATCACTGACTTCAATCACAATGCTGCCTGAATCGTGGAAAGCATTGAGTTTGAGGGTGCCATAAGCGGGCTTGCCTTTGGCCACGCGCGCCTCGGCGGATTCAATGCCGTGATCCATGGAGTTGCGGACCAGATGGGTGAGCGGATCGCTGATTTTTTCAACCACGGTTTTATCCAGCTCGGTTTCTTCGCCGCTGATTTCCAGGCGGATATCTTTGCCGAGCTCTTTGCTGACATCGCGCACCACGCGGTTAAAGCGGCTGAAGGTGGCACCGATTTGCACCATGCGCAATGCCAGGGCCGAGTCACGCACTTGCTCTACCAGCGTCGCAATATTGGAGGTCGCCTCATTCATGGCGCTATCGCCAGATTTATTGGCAATCAAGGTGGCACCGGCACCGGCGATAATGAGCTCGCCTACCAGGTTAATCAATTCATCCAGCTTGTTGGCATCGATGCGGATAAAGTTGGATTCTGAATTTTTGGTTTCTTTGACCTGGCGTTGTTTTTCAAGCGCGGCATTGACCACGGCTGGTTGCACCAACTGCTCGTTGACCAGCGCCTGGCCAATCGGTTGCTTGTCTACTGCTGGCAGGTCTGCCTGTTTAGCCAGCGCGGCTTCCAGTTCATTGGGGGTCAGGGTCCCGCATTTGACCAGAATCTCGCCCAGCTTCATCTCTTCATTCGAGAGACGTTCAATCAGGTCAATATAGTGCTGGATCTGGCCATGTGGCGGCAGGATATGAACCTCGCAATCATCGCGGACAAAATCAAAAATGCTTTCGATTTCGACTTTGCTGGCCTGGCTTTCATAGCTGATTTCAAAGCCCAGGTAGCAACTCTCGGCATCTATTTCCTCCAGCGCTGGCAATCCTTGCGTGATGGTGACCAGGTGCACAATCTTGCCCATGGTGTTCATATAGCGCAGGAAACTGAAAGGATCCATGCCGCTACGGAAAGTATCGGGGCCAAATCTTAAAGAAAGGTGCCAGCAACCGGTTTCTACCGTATTCATGCTTTACACCTCACCTTGAGGCGCTTCTACCGTGGCAGCCACAGGCAATGCGGCTACGGAGGCTGATGCACTGACACCCAAGTAGACATTGAGGCGATTAATCAGGCTATCGTTCACCACCAGGGTGTCGGCATCTGGCTTGGTGCCTTCGGCCACATGATCAATCAGCTTGCTGATAAAGTCGCCCACTTCCAGAAACAGGGCGATGATTTCTTCGGTGACCGGGATTTGGCCATTACGGACTTTATCGAGTACGCTTTCAGCCACATGGGTGAAGCTGATAATAAAATCGAGGCCAAACAATCCAGCCGACCCTTTAATGGTATGGGCGGCACGGAAAATGGCATTAATTTTTTCATCGTCTTGCGGATTTTGTTCCAGGGTCAGCAAAGCCTCTTCCATTTGCTGCAACAAATCGCGGCTCTCAATGATATAAATCTGTAGGGACTCATCTAATTGCATGGTGTTTTATCCTCAAATATTGATGTCAAGCGGCGATGTCGGTTAACACCTGGGTCACACCAAAAAAACCGGCCAGGTCCGAAAGTTCGATCAAGGCAGTCACGGCATCACTGGGGTTTTCCAACTGAAAAGGCAACCCATCTGACAGGGTATGCGAGCGGATAGCGATCAGAATCTGTAAACCGGCTGCATCCACTTCATCCACCTCAGCTAAATCAAGATGAATCGGTAGCGTCTTATGCATGCCAGCTTGCACCTGGGTCATGGTGTCTGCCGCGTTGTAAATATTCAGCTCGCCGCTGAAGGTCAGCGCACAACGCGCTTCATTGGTATCAATCATGACTGGCATAGGGAAGAACTCCGTGAGAATTAGATCGGCCGAAAATGCTGATAGCCGCGGGCTATGGCAGCACCAGTTTGGAGACGGCGTTTAATAATTGTGGTGGTTGAAAAGGTTTCACCATCCACGCTTTGGCCCCGCCTGCCTGACCTTGCATTTTTTTCTCTTCGGCACTTTCTGTCGTCAGCATGATGACAGGCGTGAATTTATAGGCAGGGATCTGCTTGCTGGCTTTGAGAAACTCAATGCCGTTCATATTCGGCATGTTCACATCGCTAATGATCAGGTGAATTTTTTGTCCGTTTAATTTGGAGAGGGCATCCCTGCCATCTTCGGCTTCAATCACATCGTAGCCTGCCCCTTTAAGGGCAGTGCCAACCACGGATCGTAAAGAAGAGGAATCGTCTACAATTAAAATGGTTTTTGCCATGGCTAAGTCCTTGTTATAGAGTGTGTTTAAAAGAAAGTGATGTCATCCGCATCGTTGCTGGTCGCAGGCGGCGGGGCGGCTTTTGCGCCAAAGGTTTTTTTGCTCGAGCCAGCGCTTGAGCGTTTGTCATGAATCTGGGTTTGCTCACGCATGGTGTAGGTGGACTTCAGTTCCCTTAACCACTCATCAACACTGCCAATCCCGCTCGGGTCATCTACTTTCTGGTTAAGTTTTTCGATATCCTGCTGTACGTGGGTGAGCATTTGGCTGACGCGGTCCTGGAACTGTAAGGAGTAGAGTACCTGGTCAATTTCCTGCGCGACGTGCTGGCTTTCATTCATCATGTGCTGGCTGGCCTGGATCACCTCGTTGGCGGTGTGCCCAAACTTATCCAACACCGTATTCACAATCTGCTCTGCCTCGACCAAGGTTTGAGCATCTTTCTTTTCAAACTCTTTTGAGACCTCAGACACATTCTTAATCGCCAGCGATACGCGGTTCACGGTGTCAGAAATATGCGAGCCTGTTCTGCCTGCATCAGAAGACAAACGCTTCACAGCGTCGGCCACCACAGCAAAACCGCGACCACGCTCGCCCACACGGGCCGCTTCAATCGCCGCGTTCACAGCCACCATGCCGGTTTCCTTGGCAATGCGGGTCACAATGTCCGCCATGTCCAGCAATTCTTTGGTGTAGCTAGACAAGGTAGATACCGCCTGCAGCAAGGTTTGTTTTTCATCAATGCTGTTTTTAAGCAGGACAATCACCGTGGCCAACTGCTCCTGGCTCAGGTTGAGCAACTCAAGCAATTGCTGGTTACTTTGCGCGCCCTCATCGCTGGTCACCGCCCTGACGCTTTGCGACAAACCGGCAAACTTGGCACTTAACTCATCGATTGAGCTGCTGGTCAACGCTTTTGCAGCAAGAATCTGGTCCGCCCACAGAGGCAGCACCGACTGGCATAACTGTTGAAACTCCTCATTGCGGAATTCAGGCATGTGATTGCCGTGCGCCGTGTGATCGTAATGATTTTGCATGCATGCAGCCCCTCAATAGTTCCAACTGTGTCAAATTTATTGACTTCAATATTAATGGACAGGGCAACACTTTAATTACAGGATAAGAGCGGGTTTCTTTGTCTTAATTTAAGTTAAATAAGATAGGCCTACAGTAAGCTGTATTTATGGCGATATATAGTAAAAATGGCATTCAGTGCAGGATCAAGGCTGAGCAAGGAATCAAGGATGAAAATGCAGGAAATCAATATCAAAAATACCGTGCTGCAATTCGTGTTTGTGATGATTGCCAGTCTCTTTTTCACCATCGGTTATCTGACCTGGATGACTCATAAAACCTACTTTTCACGGGGCGTCATCAGCAATACCTTGATTCCCAATATCGAAGCCCTCAACGCGGTGAGAACAGACACGCTGATATTGATTGCCAATGTCAGAGAG
>CAKZJM010000036.1 GCA_936943315.1 uncultured Methylophilus sp.
CAAGCTGCACCCCCGAGAAAGGTAATGAATAATGAATGCAATAACAGCTCAACCAAGCGTAATCAGTAGCTTTGAACGTAATCTGACATGGTGGGTGCTTGGCTGCATTGTAGTCGGCATTGGATTGGGTCAGGTATTCCCTGAGTTCTTTCAAGCTGTAGGTGGTCTCAAGGTGGCTGAAGTGAATCTTCCAGTGGCCGTCCTGATATGGCTAATGATTATCCCAATGCTGCTAAAGATTGACTTCAAGACCATGGGTGATGTATTAGCTCACTGCAAAGGCATAGGCGTGACCTTGTTCATTAACTGGATAGTAAAGCCGTTCTCTATGGCCTTGCTTGCATGGGTATTTATCCGTCACTTATTCGGTGACTTGTTACCAGCAGACCAGATAGACAGCTACATCGCAGGTCTGATTCTGTTAGCAGCTGCTCCATGTACTGCCATGGTGTTTGTTTGGAGCGGCCTCTGTGGCGGTGAGCCTAAGTTTACGCTGTCACAGGTTGCACTCAATGACGCTATTATGCTATTTGCATTTGCGCCGCTGGTAGCGTTGCTATTGGGGCTATCTAGCATTGTCGTACCATGGGATACGCTTCTGACATCTCTGGTGCTATTCATCGTCGTACCAGTGGTGATTAGTCAGTTTGTGCGTGAAGTCGTACTGGCAGGCCGCCAGCAAAAGCTTGGCGCATTGCTTAAGCGCATTCAGCCAGTTTCCCTGTCTGCATTGCTTGCCACTTTGGTATTGCTATTTGGCTTCCAAGGTCAGCAAATCATTGCTCAGCCATTTGTGATTGCCTTGTTAGCTATACCTATCATCATCCAGGTGTATTTCAACTCCATGTTAGCTTACTGGTTGAATAAGAAGCTCAAGGTGGCTCACTGTGTCGCTGCTCCATCTGCCTTGATTGGTGCTTCAAACTTTTTTGAACTGGCTGTAGCAACCGCCATCGCTCTATTTGGATTCAACTCTGGTGCTGCTCTGGCTACCGTTGTAGGTGTACTCATTGAGGTACCTGTCATGTTATCTGTAGTTGCAATCGTTAACCGTACCCGCGATTGGTACGAAACTGCCTAACAATCGAAAGCTATCAATGAACATCCTATTTTTATGTACCGGTAATTCTTGCCGCTCAATTCTTGCTGAGGCCACTTTTAATCATTTGGCACCAGATTACATGCGGGCAATGAGTGCAGGCAGTCACCCTACAGGTGAAGTGCATCCACGCTCCATTGCTTTGCTTGAACGTGAGGGCATAGCTACAGAGGATTATTACAGCAAGTCCTGGGATAACTTGCCTGTGACACCAGACATTGTGATTACAGTATGCAGCAATGCAGCAGGTGAGACTTGTCCAGCTTATCTTGGTAACGTCTTAAGAGCGCATTGGGGAGTGGATGACCCTGCCAAGGCGACGGGTACAGATGCTGAAATAGATGCAGCATTCATCAAAGCCTACTCCATATTGAGAAAACGCATTGAGGCATTTTTGGCATTGCCTCCTGATACCTTAGCTGTCAAAGATCAACTTCAGCACCAATTGAAATTAATTGGAGAGATTGAATAGATGGAAACTAATACCAACTTGCCAAACATTGAGCAGTCGCTATTCGCAAAGACAGACATTTCTTACCTGATAGATTACAAGCCATCCACCCACAAGCCAAGATTCTTGTTGCTGTATGGTTCGTTACGAAAGCAATCATTCAGTAAGCTGTTGGTCTTGGAAGCGAAAAGATTACTGGAAGCGCTTGGTGGTGAAGTTAAGGTGTTTGATCCGCATGAACTACCATTACCAGATGATGCGCCAGAGACACACCCCAAAGTTCAAGAACTGCGCGACTTAACTCTCTGGTGTGAGGGCATGGTGTGGTGTTCTCCTGAGCGTCATGGTGCGATGACTGGCATCATGAAATCACAGATTGATTGGATACCTTTAAGCATGGGAGCTATTCGACCAACACAAGGAAAAACACTTGCGGTGATGCAAGTGTCTGGTGGCTCTCAATCGTTTAATGCTGTGAATCAAATGCGCATACTAGGACGCTGGATGCGGATGATCACTATTCCAAATCAATCATCTGTTGCTAAAGCCTTCCAAGAGTTTGATGAAGATGGCCGCATGAAGCCATCTGCATACTATGATCGAGTGGTTGATGTGATGGAAGAGCTGGTTAAATTCACGTTACTTACCCGTGATATATCCGGCTTGCTGGTTGACAGGTACAGTGAGCGCAAGGAGTCGGCAACCGCACTTGGAGATCGTGTTAAGCTACACGCGATATGAGTGTGGTGTTCACGTCTACCGTGGTGCGATTAAGGACTAATATGGCAAGTTGCTGTGAAGACAAAGGATGTGAAGTTTCTGCTTTAAGGGAGTCTCATAGCCGTGTGCTTTGGGCTGTCCTGATTATCAATGCTGTGATGTTTGTCGTTGAGGCATATTCTGGCTTAGTCGCGCACTCTACGTCATTGCTGGCTGACTCTTTGGATATGCTGGGTGACGCTATTGTCTATGGGTTCAGTCTGTTCGTGTTAGCTAAGTCCTTACGCTGGCAAGCTGTGGCTGCTGTGATTAAAGGCGTATTCATGCTGGCCTTTGGTGTCGGAGTATTGCTGGAAGCTATCTACAAAATATTTAATCCCGTTATACCTAACGCTGAACTCATGGGCCGATAGGTGCGCTTGCCTAATTCTTCAATCTCATTTGTTTTGGATTGCTATACAGACATCGAAGCGACAACTTGAATATGAGTTCGACTTGGCTTTGTTCTCGTAACGACTTGATTGCAAATACAGGAGTCTTGCTTGCTGCGGCTGCTAGTTACTGGTTGACCTCTCGTTGGCCTGATATAGCTGTGGGGACAATTATCGCTGGTCTATTCCTGCATTCCTCAGTGTTTGTCCTGAAGGAAGCACTTGAAGAATTGCGCAAACCAACTTCAGTGCCAGCACGGCAACCTCAATCAGTAGTAGTTGGAATGCCATTCATACGAAATAAAAAATAACATCAGACTAGGTGTGCATAAATTTATTTAGATTATGCGATCAAGGGCTATTCGTCTTGTATAGGGAGTTCATGCGCTTCAATACTGCAATCACCAGGCTTACATTTATGAATTAGCGGTCAGCACCTTTGGTTCAAGAATCAAAGATTGATGAATGGCTTATTCAATACCATCCAATTTCAGGAGCAACTCCTATAACAATCTCCGAATCAACTACTGGTCTAAAAGAGGTTGAAAGAATTCAAAACGCAATCAATTACAGAGGCGTTGTTTGATTTGGCTTAAAGTGTAATCCCATCGGATTCTTTGCATTAAAGTAAAAATTAATTTACCTTCCCATGGTGGGAAGCTTTAAACTGATTTGCATCTAATACAAATTTAGAATGATGAGCATGTCTAAAATGACTTTAAGTGATGCCACTCAAAATATCTCACTTCCTATCAAAGGGATGACATGTGCCAGCTGCGTGGGTCGTGTTGAAGCCGCCATAAAAAAGGTCTCTGGCGTAGAAAATGTCTCAGTCAACCTGGCAACTGAGCGAGCGACTATTCACGTTACCGAAGAGGTAAATCGCACAGCCTTGATCGAAGCTGTTCATAAAGTGGGTTATGAAGTTCCAACATCCAAGATAGAACTCAATGTTATTGGCATGACCTGTGCGTCATGTGTTGGGCGTGTTGAGAAAGCCCTCAGATCTGTACCAGGGGTTGTTGAAGCAACAGTTAACTTAGCCACTGAACGTGCCTCCATATATGGTTCTGCTGACCCAGCAGAATTGAGTTCCGCGATCGAGCGTATCGGTTACCAAGCTAAGGTCGTTGACTCTCTATCCTCCTTACAGGCTGTAGCAGAAAGTCAAAAAGAGATTGAATTACTCAAATTGAAGCGGGACCTAATTCTGGCAGCAGCACTATCTTTACCAGTGTTTTTAATGGAAATGGGTGCGCATCTGATACCAGGTGTTCATGAATTAATCATGGATACCATTGGTATGAACACTAGTTGGTACATGCAGTTTGTGTTGACGGCTCTGGTACTGGCTTTCCCTGGTAGGCGCTTTTACCAGAAAGGCTTTCCTGCACTGTTTAGGCTTGCTCCAGACATGAACTCGCTCGTAGCAGTAGGTACTGCTGCGGCTTTCGGATATTCAATAGTCGCGACCTTTGCTTCTGGACTGTTACCGGAAGGAACGGTCAATGTCTACTATGAGGCGGCTGCAGTCATTGTCGTTTTGATATTACTTGGCCGATTTCTGGAGGCCCGTGCCAAGGGGCGCACTTCCGAAGCAATCAAGCGCCTGGCAAAAATGCAGGTCAGAGAAGCGCATGTCATGCGCAATCATCGCTTTTTGGATGTGCCTATCAATGAAGTGGTGCTCAATGATGTGCTCGAAGTGCGACCTGGTGAGAGAGTGCCGGTAGACGGTGAAGTCACCCATGGTAAAAGTTTCGTTGATGAATCCATGATCACTGGTGAACCCATCCCTGTCGAGAAAACCCTGGGTACTTCTGTAGTCGGCGGCACCGTTAATCAGAAAGGGATGTTGGAGATGCGTGCGACAGCCGTTGGTAATCAAACCATGCTGGCTCAGATCATACGTATGGTGGAACAGGCACAAGGATCTAAGCTACCAATACAGGCGCTCGTAGATAAAGTGACTATGTGGTTTGTACCTGCTGTTATGGGTGCTGCTTTGCTCACATTTATCAGCTGGATGATCTTTGGTCCATCCCCTGCGTTGACCTTTGCATTAGTGAATGCAGTCTCCGTGTTGATCATTGCGTGCCCATGCGCCATGGGTTTGGCTACGCCGACTTCAATCATGGTTGGAACAGGGCGAGGTGCCGAGCTTGGCGTATTGTTCAGAAAAGGTGAAGCATTACAGTTACTCAAGGATGCCAAAGTTGTCGCGGTGGACAAGACGGGTACGCTCACAGAAGGACGGCCAGTACTGACCGACCTGGAAGTTGCAGAGGGCTTCGAGCGTAATAGTCTTCTTGCAAAAGTCGGGGCGGTTGAATCTAAATCTGAGCATCCAATTGCACGTGCCATTGTGGCCGCTGCCACCGAAAATGGGCAGTCTCTACCAGCGTTAACAGACTTTGAGTCTGTGACAGGTATGGGTGTAAGAGCCCGTGTTGAAGGTGCTCTCGTTGAAGTAGGAGCGGATCGATTCATGCGCCAACTGGGGTTAGATTTGAACGTCTTTGCGCAAACTGCTGAGCAACTGGGGAAAGAGGGTAAGTCACCCTTATATGCCTCTATTGATGGTCAGTTGGCTGGCATTATTGCAGTCGCTGACCCCATAAAAACTTCGACACCTGGTGCAATTTCCGCACTGCATCAGTTAGGTCTGAAAGTGGCCATGATTACTGGGGATAATGCCAAGACCGCACATGCAATCTCCCGCCAGCTTGGCATTGATGAAGTTATTGCTGAGGTCATGCCTGAGGGCAAGGTTGACACGGTACGTCGCTTGAAAGCTACTTACGGGCAGATCGCTTTTGTGGGTGATGGCATCAATGATGCACCCGCGCTGGCAGAAGCAGATGTAGGCCTGGCAATCGGGACCGGTACAGATATCGCTGTAGAATCAGCAGATGTAGTCTTAATGTCCGGCAATCTGCAAGGTGTGCCGAATGCGATTGCTTTATCTAAAGCAACGATAGGGAATATTCATCAAAACCTGTTCTGGGCATTTGCCTATAACACGGCTTTGATTCCGGTAGCGGCTGGTGCGCTTTATCCTGCCTGGGGCTTGCTGCTTTCACCAGTATTTGCTGCCGGCGCAATGGCTTTATCGAGCGTGTTCGTTTTAGGAAATGCTTTGCGCTTACGGACATTCAAACCACCTCTAGTTGAATTCAACAATCCACAAAACCTTTGAATAATAATGCTTGACCTTACCATTATTGGAACCTTTAAGCTTATATTAATACCAATTATTCTTTAAGGAGTTGATGATGGAATTTCATATTGAAAATATGACCTGCGGTGGATGTGCAAGGGGTGTGACAAGTGCCATTAAAGCCATAGACCCAGAAGCAAGCATTACTACGGATCCTCCAACCAGAACGGTCAACGTTGAAAGCAGTGTTGCAAAAGACGAGATCGTTTCAGCGCTTATAGATGCTGGTTTTCCACCTGAAACTAAGTAATTTCTATCTGCCTGCTGAGCAATATCAGCAGGCTTTTACTTATCATTTGGACATAAGCGATGAGTCTATTTAACATTGGGCAAGCTGCCAAGGCGTCGGGTATATCGACCAAAATGATTCGGCATTACGAAAGCGTCGGCTTGTTGCCTGCCGCTTCAAGAACTTTTGCTGGATATCGTCAATATTCTGAAAAAGATGTCCATACGCTGAGCTTTATCAGACACTCCCGTGACTTAGGCTTCTCTATCAAGCAAATTGAGGAATTATTAAGCTTATGGCATGACCCGCAAAGACCAAGTAGCAAAGTGAAGCAGTTGGCAACAGCGCATGTGGAAGCTTTAAACCAGAAGATCCAGAGCCTGATTTCTATAAAATCAGAACTGCAAAAACTTGTCCATTGCTGCCAAGGCGACGATAGGCCTGCATGCCCAATTCTTGATGGCTTATCCAATTAAATTAAAATCAATCAGCATGTGAGGCACTGACCAAAGTCACCTGGAACCTAGTGGATTTATCATCTGACGATACTTTAATTTTACCTTGATGTGCTTCAAGAATTGACTTGGTAATCGCTAAACCCAGTCCTGCGCCATCGCTAGATTTCTGGCGTGATGGGTCTACTCGATAAAAGCGATCAAATAGTAAGGGAAGGTGCTCCCCCGAGATTTTTTCCCCACTATTTTGAATCACCAAGATTGTTTCCTTGCTAGCAGCTGGATTACTTTCTATTGTTACATAAACCTCAGAGGCTCTGTATGCATGCCTGATACCATTTGAGAGAAGATTACTCAGTGCTCTTCTCAACATCAGTTTATTGCCGCGCACTGATGCATGCCCCTCCAATACAAGCTTAATCTCTTTCTCATCAGCGACCGCCTCATAATAGGCAAATAGTTCTGATACCTCTTTGGCAAGATCGACTAACTCTATATCTGGCATGATTTGACCATTATCTGCTTTGGCTAATAACAGCATGTCTGAAATCATTCTTGCTAAGCGCTCATACTCCTCTAAGGCCGAGTATAAAATTTCCCTGTAGTCCTCACGTTTTCTCTGTTTGGAAAGGATCACTTGTGTTTGTGTCATGAGGTTACTAATTGGCGTTCTTAATTCATGCGCTAAGTTAGAAGAGAACTCAGAGAGTCGCCTGAAAGAACTCTCCAAACGATCAAGCATCTCATTGAATTCGGTGGCTAACCCTATCAACTCAGGCGGAACAGATCCTCGGGGTATACGAGCGGCCAGGTGACTTGCCGAAACACCCCGCGTTACCCGCGCCATATCTCTCACAGGTGCTAGTCCTCGACGCGCGGCTGTCCAGCCAAGTAGTATGGTCAGCCCTATGCAAGCCGCGATGGCAATCCATAAATTACGATGGAACTCAACCATAAACTCTTGATGGTGTTCTATATCAATAGCAAGTAAAACCAGCAGATTAGGCTGTTCCGGAATATGACTTTTTGCATATGAGATCTTGCCCCTGTAAATTTTTTTATCATGCCGCCATACTTTTAGGTCAGAATGTTTGCTGGTTGTATTCTCCTCAATCCTTTTAAGCACTGCAGTAGTGAAGTTTGTATCTGCGGTCGTAAATATAAGCTGATGACTTTTATTAATGATTGCGACAAACAGGTCATTATGGCCTACGAGCGCATCATTAAGTTTTGCTGGGAGTGCGGTTATGTCAGCATCGCTGCTTACATTCTCTACGGCATGCCGAATCAGTTTAAGTTTACCTGCCAATTCATTTTGATCCATGTGCTCAAAATGCGCTTCCACCAGGGTGTCAACCAACAGGCCTATTAAAAGCAAAACAATCGTAGATGCCGTTGAGAAAAAGAGAGTAAGGCGAAAGGTAATCGACTTAGGGATGATCATTTTTCTGGTATTTCCAATACGTAGCCCATACCACGAATGTTGTGAATCAGTTTTGGTTCAAATTCATCATCCACTTTCATACGTAAGCGTCGCATCGCTACCTCAATCACATTCGTATCACTATCAAAATTCATATCCCAAACCTGAGAAGCAATCAGCGATCTCGGCAGAACCTCGCCCTGGCGACGAAGTAATAGCTCTAACAACGAAAACTCTTTAGATGTGAGGTCAATTCTTTTACCAGCACGTGTCACCCGACGCCTTAAAATATCGAGTTTGAGATCCGCAATTTCTAGCAATTCGGTTTCTTTGGTTTTTCCACGCCGAAGTAGCGTTCTCACTCTTGCAAGTAGCTCCGAAAAATCGAAGGGTTTAATCAGATAATCATCGGCTCCAAGCTCCAAACCCTTAACTCGATCCTCAACTCTGTCACGAGCTGTTAGAAAGAGAACCGGCATCTGCTTCCCAATCTGCCGAACACTTTTCAAAACCTGCCACCCGTCCATACCAGGTAACATGACATCCAAAATCACCAGGTCATATTCCTCGGTCATCAATAAGTGCAGCCCATCAATACCATCACGGGTAATATCAGTAACGAACCCGGCTTCAGACAAACCTTGCTTCAGGTAATCGCCTGTTTTTACTTCATCTTCAACAATCAGAATTCTCATTGGTGGCCTAGAGACATTTAATGTCCTTTTATTGTGCATGAGATTTGGATGCCTTGGCAAAAATTACAAAGATGTAATTCTTTGGTAATCGCTAAGTTATGGTGTTGATATCAAAGTAGAACTTGTGCGATACGATCTCATACAAGAGCTGCAAAAGATTAAATTACAAATTTGTAATGTTTTGGTCAGGTTTTAGTAGCGATGCGTAGCACAATTTTGAGTAAATACTTAAGCTAAATACAAGGTTTGTGTTATGGCAATGAGTGTTTACAACTACTTTTCAGAAAGGCTAAATCATGAATGGAATGAATATTAATCGCTTGCTCGCAATCAGTCTGATTTGTATTGCCGGCTTCGCTTCGAGTGCTATTGCAGGTATGGACGAAGCACAGCGTCAACTGATACAACGTGTCACAAAGGCAAAGCAAGTGCAACAGCAAGCACAAGCTGCACAGGGTACTGAGCGTCAGAAGCTTCTCGAAAATCACATGAAAATGATGCATGAGAACATGGATAGCTGTCGCTCCATGAAGCCAAAAGCAGGTTTAACAGATAAAGAGCGTGATGAGTGGTTTGCAGAGCATCAAAAGATGATGGGCGAAATTATGGACCAAATGATGATTGACTATAAGTTGATCGTTGAGTCCAGCGGTGACTCTATGGATTCACATAAGCACTAGTATGAATTGATATCAGCCCTGGAAAGGGCTGATTTTGTTATCTAAATTTTTTACTACTGATTGGTTGAAGTGGAGTATTCATGAGAAAAAATCACTCATGGTTGAAAAGAGTTTTACTTACTGTTAATGGTGTACTAATAATTATGGTACACAATGTCTCTATTGCTGCTGATAATAGTGGATCAGAGGCTGTATACCAATCAGTATTTGAGGATTACAAAAGCGATTCCACACAGGGTGTTTCTAATTGGACAAAAAATACAACTCCATCCAACAGTCACACTGGGCATGATATGCAAAAAATGCAAACGGAGTCGGTTATTTCACCCGTTATTACAGAGTTTAAGTCTCCGATGCAGCTTAACCACATGTTGCATCAACATGACTCAAACATGCAAGGCATGGATATGAAATCTATGAACCACTCTGAAATGATGGATATGGATCATTCCCGAATGGCCCGCATGGAGCACAATAATGATCCTTCTGAGGCGCATGTTGAGAGTAATCACCGTATACACACTCACAAAGAACACATTAACGACGTAGGCTCACCTAGCAGCATGAATGATGATTCGATGCATACACACGAGCATCACCTCATGCCAAGTGCAAACTCAGACACAATCTCTGAAGCCGATAAGAGCATCGATTTACATCACCATCAGGAAAGTGAGGGCAACGACTCTTCAGAAGCACATTCAAAGGCTACCAATCCTGCACACTCATACAAATCCAAGATCATTCCGAATGTTCACCCAGCGATTGTGCATTTTCCAATCGCACTGACTTTTATGTCCCTATTATTTGGTATCGCTGCTGCTTTCAAAAGGCAAACCCAATTGGGCGAATACTTCACTGCATACACTCACTTCACTTTATGGTTGTCAGCTTTCTTTGGACTAATCGCTGTTCTATTCGGATGGCTGGCATTTAATTCAGTAAATCATGATGAAGGTGGTCATTTAGCCATGTTAACGCATCGCTCATGGGCGATTCCAACTGTAGCAGGGTTAATCGGATTCGCTGTTTGGGACATAATTAAAAATGGTTATAAGCGAGCAATATCTATATCTACAATCACTTTGTTATTTGTTTTATCGCTGGGGATTGGCATCACTGCATGGTTGGGTGGTGAGGTGGTATACAGACATGGCATAGGTGTCTTATCTTTACCTACATCTGGTGACCATAACCACGCTGGACATCAACATGGTGAAGTAAGTCAATCAGCAATACCAGCTCAAGACAACCATTCAGGTCATCAACATGAGTCATCATCTGAAGGAGATTCACATGAGCACTAATATTGGAATCTTCAGGGCACGCAGCGTCATTCTTGTTGCCGTAAGCTTGTTATTAGGTGGATGCGCGACCTTCTCAAAAGATGGCGGCATGGATGAGGTACAAAAACAAACTCAACCGCACCTGAAGCAAGAGTATGAATGGGCTAAGACTGAAGCGTCTAAAAAGTCCCTGCAGGACAAGACTCAGGCATTGCTTGCACAACCTTTGGATGTGGAAGGCGCAGTACAGGTGGCGCTTTATAACAACAAAGGTCTACAAGCTGCATTCTATGAGCTGGGTATTTCAGAAGCGGACCTTGTACAGGCAGGCCGTCTGCCCAACCCACGCTTCTCTATGCTATATGCGCGTAATGGTGGTGAGTATAAGATCGAACAGGCATTCACGTTCAACGTTTTCTCATTGATCACCATGCCTAAAGCTGTAGAGATTGAAAAAAGACGTTTCGCCCAGACACAAGCCTCTACCGCTATTGAAGTCCTGAAGCTCGCCTATCAGACACGTATCGCTTATTTTAATGCGGTAGCCGCTACTGAATTGGCCAGATATAGCGCACAAGTGAAAGAGTCTGCAGAAGCTAGTGCTGAGTTGGCTAAACGACTGCATGAAACCGGCAACTGGAATCGACTGGAGCAGTCACGTGAGCAGAGCTTCTATGCCGATGCCGCCCTTGAATATGCTAATGCAAAGAATGCTGAAGTGAGGGCATATGAGGCTTTGGCCAGGCAATTAGGTGTGAAAGCTTCACAACTCACAATCCAATCTCGGTTACCTGATCTGCCTAAGTCTCTTTCAGAGTTACAGGCCTTTGAACAAAATGCCTATGAACAACGATTGGACTTGCTGGTTAAGCGCTCTGAAATGGATGCTTTGGCTAAGCAGCTAGGACTGACCAAAACCACGCGATTCATCAATGTGATCGAGTTAGGCCCGGCAAGAGTATTGGAGGGCAGAAGAAGCGAGCCTTACAAGAAAGGTATTGATATCGCTTTTGAAATTCCGTTGTTTGACTGGGGCCAGGCCAAGGTGCCACGGGCAGAGTCAATTTACATGCAGTCCGTACAGGAAACTGCTCAGTTGGTGACCAATGCGCAATCTGAGATACGAGAACGGTATAACACTTATCGCACCAAACATGATGTCACTCGTCACATTCGCGATGAGATTGTGCCATTACGCAAACGTATATTGTACGAGGATCAACTGCGCTATAACGGCATGCTCACAAGCCCATTTGAATTATTTGGCGATGCCAGGGCGCAAGTACAAAGTGTAAAAGGCTATATCGAATCATTACGTGATTTCTGGTTAGCTGATGCTGAATTACAAGCTACTTTAGTCGCTAGTCCTCGTTTGATGGAAGGTCAATAAGATGACAACTATGGATAGAAGAAACTTTTTTAAATATGCTGGATTAGGCATGGCTGGCGTTGCCGTCAGCGCTGTCAGTAAGGTTGCATTGGCAGCCATCCCAGAAATCATTACCTCCGAAGTAGCCAATACTCAGCAACCTTTGCACCCAAACACTGGACGGCCTTATCAGCCTGTAGTCACCTTGAATGGCTGGAGTTTGCCTTGGAAGATGAATAATGGTGTCAAAGAGTTTCACCTTGTTGCTGAGCCTGTTGTCAGAGAGATTGCACCGGGTATGAAAGCAAATCTCTGGGGCTACAATGGTCAAAGCCCTGGGCCCACAATTGAGGTTGTTGAAGGTGATCGCGTCCGTATCTTTGTGACGAACCGCTTGCCCGAAAAAACCAGTGTTCACTGGCATGGTCAACGTTTGCCCAACGGTATGGATGGAGTTAGTGGTTTGACACAACCTGCCATTGAGCCTGGAAAAACGTTTGTTTATGAATTCGAAGCCAAACGTCCAGGCACGTTTATGTATCACCCTCATGCGGATGAAATGCTACAAATGGCCATGGGCATGATGGGCAGTTGGATCACGCATCCCAAGAACCCTAAGTTCATGCCGGTGGATCGCGATTTTGTATTCTTGCTTAACGCCTATGACATCGAGCCTGGAAGCTTTACCCCTAAAGTGAACACCATGCTGGATTTCAATTTATGGACATGGAATAGCCGAGCCTTCCCAGGTATCGATCCCATTGTGGTTCGTAAGGATGACCGTGTACGCATTCGCGTAGGGAACCTGACTATGACAAATCATCCCATCCATTTACATGGGCATGAGTTTGAAGTCACTGGCACTGATGGTGGATGGGTACCAAAAACCGCACGTTGGCCCGAAGTAACCACTGATGTTGCCGTTGGTCAAATGCGCGCCATTGAGTTTGTTGCAAACGAGCCTGGCGATTGGGCATTTCACTGTCACAAAAGTCATCACACCATGAATGCGATGGGGCACAGTTTCCCCACCATGATAGGTGTGAAACAAGGTGATCTGATGAAGAAAATCACTAACCTCGTACCTGACTACATGCCTATGGGTGAAACGGGCATGTCGGAAATGACAGATATGTCCGAGATGATGGATATGCCATTACCCAAAAATACATTACCAATGATGATGGGCAACGGACAGTTTGGCTCACTTGAGATGGGGGGGATGTTCACGACCGTGAAAGTCCGAGATGGACTCGCTAAAAATGACTATAAAAATCCAGGTGATTATAAAAATCCCAGCGGCACAGTTGCCCATGCCGTTGAGGTAGATACAACTAAGGTTCTGCGTCAAAAGTTTAATGATAAAGACGGGTTTGAGGTAAACGTAAGGAAACCAACTAACCATTCAGGTCATTAACATTTAGTTAAAGATAGTGCATTCAACAGATTAGACTTTTTGCTGTTGGTGTATTTAATTTGATGGGAAGATTGGAATAATCACCGAGAATAACAGATTTTTCCCCGGTGATTATTTACTCTCTATTCATAATTTTTGCAGCTCTTGATACTATTCAGATGAGCTAGGCTCATTCTGTTTCCAAATCTTGAATAAGATTTTTCATCTCTACAATCTCTTTACGCTGAGCTTCAATGATTCCATCCGCAAGTTTTCGAACTCTGGGGTCATTTATGTTTGCTCTCTCACTGGTTAAGATAGCTATCGAGTGATGAGGAATCATAGCTCGCATGTAAGCAACATCTTCTACAGTCGCTTGGCTTCTTACTAACCATAGCGAAACACAGAATACAACACTACTTACAATAAGAACCACTGCATTCAACTTTTTATTGGGGTACATTTTCCACATGAAAATCAGCATAACCATAGCCATGACGGCGCCCATCATGAGCGCCATATAAGATCTAGTCTCACTGAAAAAGAGATGATCTAAGGAAAAAGTATTGAAATACATTAATCCAAACATGATGAAAGTACCGACCATAATCATAAAAGCAAAAGTTGAGTATTTCATGGATGCCATTGCATGGTGTTGATTATCAGAAGTTGAATTTTTCATGAATGTCTCCTTAGAGGTCTAAATAAGAGTGACATTACCTTGAGGCACTGAGTTCAGGTGCAGAATAGAGAGATTAACTGCCTTTATTTAAATTCAGCAACTTAATGCAATTATGTCAATTGACATAAAGCCATGTCATAAATAATTCTTACTGCAAAGTTTTTTAATTATCATCAGTAAATTTTAAGCTTCAAATAGGCATTTTTTAATAAAATCTAATCTTACTTTGAGGAAAGCAAACTAACGCTTTCCTGTGCACCCGTGATATCGCCAAAATAATGAAGCCTCCAATTAAAAAATGGATTTGTATTGCTCAATTTAGTTGGAATGGATGCTCAATATCACAGGAATACACTATTATTTTTTCCTTTTAAGCAGAATATATGCAGCAGGGAGCACAAATAATGATAGCAATGGTGCAGTCAGCATGCCACCCACCATAGGGGCTGCAATACGGCTCATCGCCTCCGAACCTGTTCCAGTGCCAATCAGAATCGGTATCAAACCAGCCAGAATTACTGCAACTGTCATTGCCTTTGGTCGTACACGTAAGACCGCACCTTCAATCAATGCGTCATACAAGTCTGCTTCATTATTTAGTTTGCCAGTGGACCTATATCGTTCAATTGCATCATCTAAGTACACCAACATAATGATGCCAAACTCAGCGGCGAGTCCCGATAGTGCAATCATACCTACTCCACTAGCAATAGAAAAATGATGCCCTAAGAAGTAAAGAAACCAAACTGCCCCAACCAGAGAAAATGGCAAACTACCTAAAATTAACAACGCTGGTGTCATGCGTTTAAATGACAAAAATAAAAGGATAAAGATAATTCCTATGGTCATCGGCACAACATAACTGAGTCGTTTGGCGGCACGTTCAAAATATTCAAACTGTCCCGACCAGGCAAGTGAATAACCTGCTGGTAAACGCAGCTCTTTATCTAACATTGCTTTCGCATCTTTAACAAATCCACCTAAGTCGCGGTCTTGGATATCTACATAAACCCAGACATTAGGCCGAGCATTCTCACTTTTTATCATAGGCGGACCACTCGTCACAGTGATTGCTGCCACGTCGCCAAGGGGGACCGTGGCACCTTGCTCGGTGATGATAGGAAGCGCCTTGAGCTTTTCCACAGAGTCACGTATTTCTCGGGGAAATCTTACATTTATTGGGAAGCGTGCTAAACCTTCAATTTTTTCTCCCACATTGTCACCACCAATCGCAGTAGAAACCAACATCTGTACATCACTGATATTCAAGCCATAGCGTGCAATTTTGAGTCGGTCTATTTTGACATCAATGTAACGTCCACCCGTTACTCTTTCTGAGATGACAGAGGTAGCACCTGGTATCTTTTTCATAAGGCGCTCAACCTCTTCGCCTAGTTTTTCTAAGGTAGTTAGATCAGCGCCACTAATTTTGATACCAACTGGGCTTTTGATACCTGTAGATAACATATCAATCCGATTGCGAATAGGTTGCACCCACACATTAGCCATACCGGGAATTTTTAAACGTGCATCAAGTTCTTTGACTAATTTTTCAGGAGTCATGCCTGCACGCCATTCTTCACGCGGTTTCAACTGAATGGTGGTTTCTAGCATTTCCAAGGGTGCGGGATCAGTGGCAGTTTCGGCTCGACCACTCTTACCGAAGACTGATTTTACCTCGGGCACAGTTTTGATAAGCCTGTCGCTCAATTGCAGTATTTCTGAAGCTTTTGAAGCAGACAGCCCTGGAAGAGCTGTAGGCATGTAAAGTAAGTCACCCTCATTAAGTGGCGGCATGAATTCGCTACCGAGTTTGCCTAGTGGGTAGAGCGTGATCAGCACTAAAATCAATGCAACACATAAAGTGACTTTTGGAAAATGTAGCACTTTGTCTAGTACTGGCTTGTAAATTGCAATCAGCCATCTATTAATAGGATTCTCATGTTCAGCACGAATATGGCCCCGAATAAAGATCGTCATCAATACAGGAATCAATGTGACGGACAATCCTGCGGCAGCTGCCATCGCGTAAGTCTTGGTAAACGCTAATGGCGCAAACAACTTACCTTCCTGAGCCTCTAGAGTAAATACAGGAATAAACGACAAAGTAATAATTAACAAAGAAAAGAACAGTGCTGGTCCTACCTCACAGGCAGCATCAATAATGACGGTCAGGCGTTGAGCATGACTAGGCTCGCCATGTCGGGCCTTAAAGTCTTCAAGTTGCCGATGCGCATTCTCGATCATCACGATTGCAGCATCCACCATTGCTCCAATAGCGATCGCAATGCCGCCCAGCGACATAATGTTGGCATTGACTCCTTGGTAGTACATGACAATAAAACTGACTAGTACACCTATCGGCAATGCAACAATTGCTACTAAAGCTGAACGGAAGTGCCAAAGGAACAGGACGCAAACCAAAGCGACTACAACAAACTCTTCTATCAGTTTATTTGTTAGGTTATCGACGGCACGTTTAATGAGTTGAGATCGGTCATAAGTAGTCACAACCTCTATACCTTCAGGCAGGCTTTTTTTGAGTGTCGCAAGTTTGGCTTTCACTGCATCTATGGTTTCAAGCGCGTTTTGACCAGCGCGCATAACAATCACGCCACCAGTTACTTCTCCTTCACCATTCAATTCTGCGAGTCCACGTCTAAGTTCGGGTCCAATTTGTACGCGAGCGACATCAGATAGAAGTATCGGTGCCCCGGAGTTGCTCACCATCAAGGGGATCTTGCGAAAGTCATCAATCGACTCTAAATAACCATGTGCTCTAACCATGTACTCAGCTTCTGCAATTTCTACGACAGAGCCACCTGTTTCCTGATTTGCAGATTCAATCGCGGACACAACCTTGGATAAAGGTATGCGGTAGTTACGCAATTTATTTGGATCAACTTGAACCTGATACTGTTTGACCATGCCGCCTAGTGTTGCCACTTCAGCGACTCCCGGTATAGTTTTTAACTCAAACTTAAGAAACCAGTCCTGCAATGACCGCAGTTCACTTAAGTCATGTTTGCCACTTTTATCTATAAGCGCATATTCATACACCCAGCCGACGCCAGTTGCATCCGGCCCCAAACTTGGGTTCGCACCTTTTGGCAATTTAGATGAGATTTGGCTTAAGTACTCAAGCACGCGGGAACGTGCCCAATATTGATCCGTGCCATCGTTAAATAGAATATACACAAACGAGTCACCAAAAAACGAGTAACCCCGCACAGTCTTTACGCCTGGCACAGAGAGCATTGTCGTTGTAAGAGGATAGGTCAGCTGGTTTTCAACAATTTGTGGGGCTTGACCAGGCCATGGTGTACGAATGATGACTTGTGTATCAGATAAGTCTGGAATTGCATCGAGTGGTGTTCTTAGCATGGCGAATATCCCCCATGCAATCACCATCAATGTTGCCAGCAATATCAGTAATCGATTGTTTGATGACCAACGTATGAGACGAGCGATCATGGTTTCGCCCCTTTCATACTGTTTTTCATCGGCTCAATCTTTATAATACGATCAATCATGTATTGTGCTGGCATACCTTGCTCAGCGGATGCTTCGGCTTTTAAAACGAATTCAACTTCGTCCCCAGTTCTAAGTTTTGTAAGCTGACTACTATCCTTTACCTTAAATCCCATCGTCATTGAAGGCCAGCCAATTTCTGTGATGGGCTCATGGTTCAGTGTGACATGATTCGATTTTGGATCTACATCTATTACTTTGCCATGCCCCATAGGCATCTTCTCCTTGGGAATGTCAGATTTAGTGTCATTCATCTCGGAAGTATTTCTATGTTGCGATAGCCTTGCCAGGACACCAGAAAGCGATGCTTCTGAGTCGATCAAGAATTGACCTGAAGCAACAATTTGTTCACCTTCGACTAAGCCGGCTAAAACCTCAGTAAACTGATTACGCTCTTGTCCGGTTTCGATTTCGACGGGGCGATAACCATTGTCCTCTTTTACTATGACCACTTTGCGCTGACCTGTAGCAATGATGCTTTCAGTAGGCACAGATAAAGCTTCGTGGGTTTGTCCTGTAAATTCCACATTGGCATACATGCCGGGGCGCAAACGATTGTCTTTGTTTGGTAATTCAATACGCACTTGTATGGTTCGAGTAGCATCGTTCAAGATCGGATATAGATAACCTACCTTCCCTTTAAAAACTTCATTAGGAAGACTTTGCATCCGAACCTCAGCAGCCATGCCAGGTTTCAAACTAACTGCATCGCGCTCTGGAACCTCTGCAATCATCCAGACTTGAGAAAGATTGGAAATTTGAATTAATGAACTGCCGGCCATCAATTGAGCACCCTCTCGAACGCCTAACTCGGTGACTATTCCTGATGCGGGGGCATATACGCCAAATCTTGGGCTTGCTTTACCGGATTTCGAAATAGCGGCCACTTCACTCTCAGTCATGCCAAGTAGTTTCAGTCGATTGAAGGCTGCTTGCTTTAGAGAGTTGTCACTATCAACACTATGAAGTCCCAATAATGCTAGATACTCTTGCTGAGCCGCTAACAAATCTGGTGCATAGACTTCTGCAACTTTCTGGCCTTTGATGACTGGATCACCTACTGCACGGACTGATAAGCGCTCAACAAATCCCGGGATGCGTGTTTGAACTGCATAGATATGTCGCTCGTCTGGTTCGATTCGGCCAATCGCAGAGAGTGATTCACCGAAGTTTTTAAAGGACACTTTCTCTAGTCTGATCCCCAAGTTTTGTGCTGTCTGTGATGAAATTGCGACACCGCTTTCCTCACCATCACTTCCTTCAGTGGCGTATTTAGGTTCGAGCTGCATGTCCATAAAGGGAGACTTCCCTGGTTTGTCAAACTTCTGATCTGGCACCATTGGGTCATACCAGTATTTAACTCTTTTACCGCTGCCATCTTGAACGACTCCATCACTGGATTTAGTCGTCATCAAATCATCGCCTGGTTTATCCTGAGCCATGGGTGATTGCATGGATCTTTGTCCAATAGACCAACCTATTCCTGCTGATAGTAATAATAAAATCAGAACTATCACTAAATGGAGTCGTTTCATTTTATTTCCTTAATGATGTCCAGTTATTCAGCGTATTTAGGTGCAAGCTGCATTTCCATAAATGGAGATAGGCCTGATTTACTGAAATGACGGTCTGGCACCATTGGGTCATGCCAATACAATATTTTTTTACCGCTAGCATCTTGTTCCACATTAGTGCCGCTCATATCGCTAGGGTCAATTTCATTAGGGAGCATTGCGTTAGGCTTGGCTTCTACTGACTTTTCCACTGCTGGCATTTCTGTCATTGTTTCGCTGCTAGAAGCGGCAGGGCTTTCCTGTTTGGAACAAGCAGTGATCGTTACTAAAAATGTAGCAATGACTAAGACGTATGTTGTTTTCATGATTTATTCCTTTTCAATTTGTTTAAATAGACGACTATCGTTTAATAAATAGCCAATTCTGACGGCGGCCCGTTGCTTGTCGGTCAAGATGGCCCAATGATCTAACTCGATTTCTAAAACATCTCTACGAGCATCCCAAACGTCGCTGAGAGGTTGCTTTCCGGATTGATATGCTGCACGCGCGATATTTAATTTAGCTTCAGCATTGGGGATAAGTTTTGAGAGATGCTCATTCTCACGAGCATCAGCAGCCTGTGCATCTGCCATAGCGCTTTCTAATTCGAAAGAAAGCTCACGTCGCCGGTCTTCGGTAAGCTTTCGTGCTTTCTCTACCAAAATCAGCTTTTCTGCAGTACGCCTATCTTGTCGATTCGCACGATCCAATTGCAGATCAATCGATACTTGAACACTCAGCATGTCACTACGGTCTGCAAAACGTTTCCCATAGCCGATTTCCCAGCCCCAATTACGCTCCAAATTAGCTTGCGCATTATCTACATCGAGCTGAGCAACTTTTTCAGATTGAGCAGCGTTGAGTAGTAACGGATGCTTATCTAATTCTGCTTGAAGAGCATTGTGGGGGGAGGTATCGGTGATGCCTGGAAGTTCAGAGGAGATCGAACGTGATGCAGCCTGACCAATCCAGCGAGCCAAAGTAGCGCGAGCTTTGCGTTCATCACGAAGTGCAACAATCCGCTTTTCATTGGTCATGGAAATTTGGGTGTCCATGCGCAGTACATCGCTGGTTTTTATAGCACCAGAACTGACACTGGCAGCCTGCACTTTACGCTCAGCCACCATGTCGTCAGTCATGCGTTGATAGAGGTCAGACTTTCGTTGAGCCTCATATACATCCAACCATGCTAAAGCCACATCGCGTTCAATAGTTCTAGCAGTCGCTATTTGCTCTGTATAGAACTGATCGGCTTCAGCTAGCATGCGATTGGAGGCCGCCTCACGTTTTCTGCGAGGAGTCATATCTTGCGCGAGACCGAGATTGGCCATAGTTTGGTCATCGCGATCAAAACGTAAGCTATCATTTCTGGTCACAGGTAAATTAATGACACCAAACTTAATCTTAGGGTCTGGTAATTGACCTTCGGCGATAGCTGCTTGACGTGATGCCATAGCGGCATCATCAAGTGACTGAAGCAATGGTTGGTTTTGTGTTGCTAATTGTATTGACTCAGCTAATGTCAGCGGTTGTTCTGCTTTTGCAGTACCAACCTCCAAAAATATAGCCAACACTGTCATTATGCAAAAAGACATGCATATGATTCTTGGCGTAACCGCCAAACAGGGGGCATTCATGAGAGCTCTCCTAAACTTAAATGTGCAGATTTAGGGCGTAATTAGGCCCTAGTGCATCACTTCAAGCTGGAGGCTTTAACGGAGGAGATAGATCTGCGGATTTTTCCGAAGGGGTGAAACTAGGAAAGGAAACTGCGGGTAAAGCGGCGAAAACATATTTAGCAGATGATTCAATCGGCGTTACTTGAGTGTACTGACAACCAGCACCTATCGAACAAGGCTTATGGTCATGACTATATTTTTGCTGCTTGTCTTTACTCATTTTACTTTCATGGCAATTTTTCATATGGGCCATGACATCTGACTGCATAGACGAAATTACAGAATGAGAAACACATGAAGTCGCGCAAATAGCTGCCAGCACTGGACTTGTAGCCAGAGCAAATGTCAAAACAACAGCAATTGTACGAAAAAATCTTACCATCAAATTACTATATCACCGTATTTTAGTTTCAACAATTCAATTCATATCAAAGTAATTTTTTCGTCGTTTCATCATCACGATTATGATCAAGTGAAGGGCTCGTGAGGCCGTACTTTAATTTTGTCCTGATGCTTCTATAATTGATTTGGTAATTGCCAATCCAAATAGGCTAGCTACTTCCTTTAATTGCAGTCATCATTTCTTTAAGTTTATCTGTCATTAAAGTGACACCAGCTTCGTAGCGAAGGCTGTTGTCTACAAACTCGTTTCTCTCTAAATCCATGTCTACAGTATTACCATCTACAGAACCTTGTACTAGAGAGCGAAATAGAGCATCTCCAGAGTGCCCTTTCACTTGAGCTGGATCTCCACTCAAATGCTCATTGCTAGTTTGTTTAAGAATGCCTGCTCTTGGAGCTGTTGATGCAGTAGCGTTAGTTTCAGCCTGTTGGATTGCTGATTGCATGGCTGACTTGAAATCAATATCTTTCGCCTTGTATTGCGGCGTATCTGCATTTGCAATGTTAGAGGCAAGTAATTCTTGACGCTGACTCCGTATACGCAGTGCAGTTTGAAGTACATTTAATTCGGCATCCAATTTTTTCAACATAGTTTTTCTCTCGAAATTACATCCTAAGAATTAGCTTGAAATACCCTTATCAACTACAGCTGTAACAGCATCATGATCCAGTGAATTGTGTAAATGTCTTGCAGCCTCCATATATGGCTTACACATGTTGCTGTTGAAGTCATAAGCGACCATCAGCGAACAGAAAACATCATCGTGGCTTAATGCAAGATTTTTATGCTGCCTCAAGTGGCTTTCTGGGAATGCAGACGAATTACCTGTCCATACAATGAGAGGTATTTTGGTTTGCTCTTTTGGCGCAATCACCACCGGTGCTGCATGAAGGTACATTCCATACTCGCCTAATGACTCACCGTGATCGGCGATATACATCATTCCCACATCGTAGTTTTCTTCGTATGGCTTAAGAAATTTGATTACTTCGGATAGAAAATAATCGGTATAAAGAATGGCATTGTCATATGCATTGTCGATCTCTTGCTTGGTGCAATCTTTGAGTTCTTTCGACTTACATACTGGGCTGAATTTCTCAAATACCTTTGGGTAACGTCTGAAATATTCAGGCCCGTGATTCCCCATTTGATGCAATACGATTAGAATATCTTTACCATTTTTTGATTGGATGTGCTTGTCCAGACCATCTAACATACCTACGTCACGGCATTCTGGATCGCATATTGGGTTGAGGTTTGTTGATTGAAAATTTTGATATTTAACTCGAAGTGCAACACCTTTCGAGTCTGAGTTATTGTCGCGCCATAAAACATCAATTCCGTTTCTAGCCAGGACATCAATCACATTCTCCTGCTTCAAAGCCGTCTCTTTGTTATAACCACGTTGCCCCAGGGAAGAGAACATACAGGGTACAGAAACCATGGTGGAGGTGCCGCAAGCACTGACATTACTAAAGCTGACAACGTTTGCAGCTTCCAGATTAGGAGTGGTGGCGCGTTGATATCCGTTTAGTGCAAATCTGTCATATCTTGCTGTTTCACCGACGACAACGATGACAAGCTTCCGTTTGTTATTATTTTGAGTGTTTCTATAGGCATCAGTGGCGATCGTTTTTAAAGGGGCATTCCGTGCTTCAAACACTTTGGCTTCTTGATTTACATATTTATATGCAGAATAAATTGAGAATGTTGGATTCGCATAAAATCTTACGATTTTATGTTCTCTGATAAATGAGGCATATCCTGCAGTAAATGGTGCAACCACCATAATCGCAGTAATAGTTAGGCTCGAAATAGCTTTAAAACGGCTTTTGAACTCTTGAGAAAATTTACGTGGTTTTGGAAAGTTTTTAATTACAAAAAACGCTGGGATTAGACCCAGTAGGATCAATCTAGCCACCAATTCAAATGTGATTAAACCTTGCAACTCTCTCTGATCGGTTTGAGCAACGTTATCCATCATGGTGTGGTCGATCACTACTCCAAAGCTATCCATGAAATATGCGTTCAGCGAAGAAACAATCAGCAGAACAGCTAAAACCCACTTTGCAGATTTACCAATGCAAAGTATTTGAATGATGATTGTTAGTGTGACTAAAAAGAAAACGAATAGTGATGCCAGGAACGGAAGATTATTAAGGCTGAGTGGATACGTCTTCAACAGGTTTTGGCAAAGCGAAATGTTGCCAGTCACCATAATGAACAAGGATGCCATCATGACCCAGGCATTTTGAGTCTTTGGAACAGGCAAGTATTTCGAAATCTTTGATTTTAAGTTTTCTAAAAACATGGGCTCATTTTTCTGATGGCAATCATCAGAAATCAGCAAACCGTATGCCAATTCTTATCACATTGATTATTAATGGAAATATTCAGTCAGGCACGTAAATTCCTGCAAGTTTTGCAGGATCATAATTTTTTATTATGCAAAGTTTGCAGAAGCTGAGAGTCAAAACTTGGTTTTTTTAAGAATGATTCCGAAGATGGATTCTGTACGTTTCGATACATGGAAATTATTGACTAATCAATGAGTTATTGCTGAATTAAAAAAGCATGTTTCAACTAATCCGAAAATTCATGGCATTTCTTGCGCTGGTCTCAGTTCTGAGCTCATCGGCGTGGGCTTTCTCGCCTGAAGTTTTGTTTGATGATGTTGTTTCGTCTCAAGCAGTCATGCAGGATGTTCACCTGATTAACAAATCCCAAGTGAATAGCAATTCTGATATCATAAATGTACCAATCTCAGAACAATTTTGTGATCATGCTTGCCATATCTCTGCTCACATCACAGCCATTGAGACGAGTGGAATTAGTCACATTCTTCCTGATTTAGATTCATCTACCTACAACATTGAATCTAAAGATCAGTTCACCAATCCAGTCCTTAAAAGTCTCTACAGACCTCCTGTGCTTGTTTGATTAAATTTTTAAGATGCTGAGTGATTTCAGCATCTTGGTTATTGATCCAACGAGAGAGGTCTTACCGTGTATGATTCATCGTCTATAAGATGGCTGTTTGTATTAATAGCTTTCTTAATCAGTTCAGTTACCAATGCTGAGCCATTAACGCTGGAGGCAGCCTGGACTATTGCTGCCCAGAACAACCCGGACTTAAAGCGCTTAATCGCCAATCAGAGTATTCCTGCTGGCGAGTTCCAAGATGCTTCCGGCCCGCTCTATTACAACCCGACACTGAACTTGGAAGGTAGAACCCGCCGTATTGCTCAAACCGGCGCATCTGACCCTTACAGAGGTGAATATGGTATCGGTATCTCCCAGACCTTCGAAATTGCCGGGCAGCAACGGTTTCGTAGACAAGCTGCAGAAGAAAGTAAAACTGCAATTTCCCAAGATATTGCTGAAGAATATCGCGCTCTACATGCGCAATTAGAAGAGCAGTTCATCAATGTACTTGCTGTCCAAAAGCGTATTGAAGTTGAACAACGCATTCTAAAACTCATTGAGCAAAATACGCAGTTGTCTCGCAAGAGAGTAAGCGCCGGTGAGGATAGTTTGCTTGATGGGAATTTGGCCATAGTAGATGCGGAGCGTGCGCGTAACCAATTGATCTCCCTTAATGAACAATTGTTGCGTGCAAGAACTCAGCTGGCAGCCACCATGCAGCTTAAGGCAAATGAATTTCCAGAAGTTGTTGGGGAGTTAACTCCAGCCCAAACGCAATACACACTACAAGAACTATTCAACAAGCTTGATACCCGCCCAGGAATTCAATCCCTGACAAGTAAAGAAGCCTCTGCCAGATCGCGTTTAGAGCTGCAAAAAAGTATGCGTTACCCAGACCTAACTGTGTCTCTAATCAATACGACGGAGGCCAGTCTCGCTGGCAGTGACAATATTTCATCCATCGGCGTATCCATGCCATTGCCGATTTTCCGTCGCAATGCGACTGGCATAGGTCGAGCAACAGCAGAGCTCACTCAATCAGAAATCAACCTGACTTCTGAGACACGTAATGCCAAAGCAGTCATTGAAGCCGCCTGGTTGCGTAGAGAGAACATCAAGGATCGAGTCAGACGCTTGAACAGTGAAGTTTATCCCAAGCTAGAGGAAAACCTGACGCTTTCCAAAAAGGCATTCGAAAACGGTGAAATTGGATTGCCGCAATTACTGATTGTGCAACGACAAGTGGTGGATGCTCAACGCGACATCATTGAAACACAAAAAGATCTTCGCCTTGTACAGATTGAGTTGGAATATGTTTCAGGCTGGCTGTCCCCATTAGCTTCAGCTACACAAGAATAGGAAACAAAAATGTTAACTTTCCTCAGAAAATTATATCTATTTGCACTGGTTTTCTCCGCAATTATCTTTTTCATGCTCCTAAGTGGATGCAGCTCAAAAGATGTTCCAGATTCAGAAACCAAGGCCATCTCTTCAGTTCCTGAGGAGAGTGAAGCTAATGAAGATGTGATTAAATTAAGTAATACTGAAGTCCAGCAAAGCCAATTAACAGTTACTCCTGCATCCAAGAGTGCCGTTCAAGACCAGTTAACGTTTACAGCTAACATTCAGGCTAACCAAAATAAACTTGCCCATGTAACTCCTAGAATTGAAGGCAAGCTTTCCAAGGTGATTGCCAATCTTGGAGACCGAGTTAAAACAGGTCAGATATTAGCTGAGATCGATAGTATTCAAATGGGTGAAGCGAGAGCCCAATACAGAAGCTCTAAAACAGACTTGGCGCTGGCTCAGGCCAACTTTGATCGAATTTCAAAACTGTATGAAGACAAGGTTGTTCCTCAGAAACAATTGATCGAGTCACAATCTGCACTAGAGAGAGCTAAATCAGCCCTGTATGCAGACTCAGAGAGATTGCGAATGTATGGCGGTTTGACAGAACAAAATGGTTCAACCTATTTACTCAAAGCGCCATTCGACGGCATTGTGATTGAGAAAAATGTAGTGATCGGTGAGTTAGCTAGTCCTGCAAACACGATTTTCACTATTGCAGACATGTCTTCAGTTTGGATTGATGCAGATGTTCCAGAACGAGACTTGCAATCCCTAGCTGTTGGTAAATCAGCCAGTGTCACAGTCACAGCTTATCCAGATGAGGTTTTCCAGGGTAAGGTCAGTTATTTATCAAGCGTGGTTGATAAGACTACTCGCACAGTAAAAGCCCGGATCGAGCTTCCCAATCCTAACCTCAAGCTACGCATTGATATGTTTGCAAAAGTACTGTTCAGCCATGCCGGGACCAAGGATGTATTTGTTGTTCCAAACTCCGCAGTGGTAATGGTACAAGGCATTCCAAATGTGTATATCAATGAGAAAGGCGGCTTCACTCCAAGGGCAGTTGAATTAGGCTCCAGATATAACGAGGTAGTTGAGATTAAATCTGGCCTCAAAGAAGGTGAACTCGTTGTTCAGACTGGTGTATATGCGCTAAAAGCCAGACAGCTCAAATCTCAAATCAGCGATGAGCACTAGGAGAACAGCATGCTAAATTGGATATTAGATGCTGCGCTAAAATATAAACTTCTGGTCATTCTGGCGTTTATAGTTGCTGCATTTTTTGGAGTCAAAGCATGGCAGGAAGTGCCTTTGGATGCTTTCCCAGATGTAACCCCTGTTCAGGTAAACGTGTATACGGAATCCCCTGGGCTAGCTTCAGAGGATGTTGAAAAACTGATTACGTTTCCCGTTGAAAGCTCTTTAGCCGGTCTCAAAGGTATTGAGGAAATCAGGTCAGTTTCACTGTTTGGATTGTCATATGTCAGCGTGTATTTCAATGACACTACGGACATTCAACAAGCACGCTTTTTGGTGGGTGAAAAACTGGCGGATGCTCGGTCAAGAATGCCAGCGGGTTATGGAGAGCCAACCCTTGGTCCGAACACCTCTGGTTTAGGCCAGGTTCTCTGGTACACGCTCAATTCCGATAAACAATCTACCACTGACCTACGAACCTTGCATGACTGGAGCGTAAGAATGGTAATGCGTACAGTCTCAGGGGTTGATGACATTACATCCTGGGGTGGTAACGAGAAACAATTTCAGGTTCAAATTGACCCTCAGAAGTTGTTTAAGTACGGCCTGACATTCTCTGGAGTGATTGAAAGACTAACCTCGAATAACCATCAAGTTGGAGGCCAGTACATCAATATTGGCCAAGAACAATTCCTGGTTCGCGGCTTGGGTCTGGTTAAGAACAGTCGAGACATTGAACGTATAGTTGTTTCTGAAAAACAAGGCACTCCGGTCTATGTAGAAAACATCGCCAAAGTCATTGAAGGTGCAGGTCCGAGATTCGGTGCAGTCACTCAGGATGGTAAAGAAGTAGTGATGGGCATGGTGCTTGCCAGAATTGGTGAAAATGCTCAGCAAGTGGTAGATGCCGCTAAAAAGAAACTAGAGCTGGTGAAGGCTACGTTACCAAAGGGCGTCACTCTTGAAACGGTTTATGACCGCACAGCCATTATCGACAAAGCGATTAAAATGGCCGATCGTGCAATGGTTGAAGGTGCATTGCTAGTAATCGCTGTGCTCTTCATGCTGTTGGGTGAGGTGCGCTCTGCTCTGGTGGTAGTTGTTGCGATTCCAATGGGGCGTTTGATTGCATTCATATTCATGGAGAAATACGGGATATCGGCAAACCTGATGTCCTTAGGTGGTTTAATCATTGGGCTTGGTATGACAATCGATGGTCCATTGGTGCTTGTAGAAAACTGTTTCCGTCGATTAGCCCACTATGCTGGTCAAAATGTGGATAGAACGAAGATTGTGCTGGATGCTTCCCGTGAAGTTATCAACCCAATTACGTTTGGCGTTCTCATCATTACAGTGGTATTTCTACCTATCTTTTCTTTGACAGGCTTGGAAGGAAAGTTATTTAAGCCACTAGCAATCAACATGACATTCGCCATGATTGGTTCGATGATCCTGACGTTGACACTCATCCCTGTACTTTGTTCTTTGGCTCTGAAACCAAAAGAAGAAAGAGATCCTTGGCTGATTCGCCTTTTGAAACCTCGCTATGTTTCCCTTCTAAAATGGTGTCTTGCGAATAAGAAAATTGTCGTTGGCGCGACAGGTATTGCCTTTGTTGCAGCATTGGCGATGTTCCCATTCTTGGGTAAAGAATTTATGCCTAACCTTCAGGAACAAGACATTCTTTTTAGAGTTACCGGGATTCCATCTACTTCTTTGGAGCAATCCATTTCAGTTTCTGATCGCGTAGCTAAAAGCCTGAAGAAAACACCTGAAGTTAAGAGCAGCATTGCCATGATTGGTCGACCTGAAAAAGGCGAAACCGCAGATGTTAATTCCATGGAGGTATTAGTTCATCTAAATCCAGCAGATACCTGGCCCAAGAAAATCACTTATGGTGACCTGGCAGCGAAACTTCAAGAACAGGCTGAAGAGGATGTGCCTGAAGCGGTCATCTCTGCTTCTCAGCCAATTCAGTCCCGGGTAGAGGAGTTGATTTCTGGGGTCAGGGCTACTTTATCCGCAAAAGTCTACGGCGAAGACCTTGCAACCATTGACCGTATTGCCAATCAGGTAAAAGGAGTTGTTGCTAAAGTTAATGGCGTAGCGGATCTTGCGCTGGAAGCAAACGTAGGTAAGCCTCAACTGATTATTAATGTCGATAGAGAGGCGATTGCTCGTTATGGCATCAATGCAGATGATGTGCTTCAAGTGGTTCAGTCTGGCATTGGCGGTAAACCAGTATCGACTCTGATTGATGGCGTTAAACGCTTTGCCATCCAAGTCTGGCTCCAGCCTGAATATCGAAGTGACATTAGAACCATCAACGATATTCCAATCTCAACCGCTCAAGGTGCTTTGATTCCGCTCTCTCAGGTTGCAAGTGTTAATATCGAAGAAGGTTATTCATTTGTTAGACGTGAGCAATTGCAGCGTTATGCGGTTATTCAAATGGATGTCCAAGGTCGCGATATTGATGGCTTCGTTAAAGAGGCCCAAGCAGCCATTGATCAGAAAGTGAAGTTGCCTAGTGGTTATTGGATTGAATGGGGTGGTGCATTTGAAAACCAGCAACGTGCTATGACCAAACTGGCGATCATCGTGCCTCTTACCATCGGGTTAATTTTCGTCCTTCTGTATACAGCCTTCCATTCATTCAGATACGCAGGGCTGATCATCGCCAACGTACCGTTTGCTGCGATTGGGGGCATCTTTTCACTGGCTATAGCAGGGCAGTATCTCTCAGTTCCTGCTGCAATTGGATTTATTGCCGTGTTCGGCGTAGCAATGTTGAACGGTATTGTCCTTGTCGAATTCATCAATAGCCTGCGAGAAGAAGGCAAAACAATTGATGAAGCGGTATTAGAAGGCACAACCCTTCGTTTGAGGCCGGTTATGATGACGGCAATGGTTGAAATTTTCGGCCTCATCCCATTCCTGCTTGCAACAGGTGTCGGCTCTGAAATCCTCCGACCACTTGCAGTGGTGGTGATTGGTGGCTTACTCACTGCTACCGTGTTGACACTAGTTTTCTTACCCGTTGCCTATGACTGGATGGAAACCAGAAGGGAAGCAAACGAAAAAGGGATGTCTCGCAAAGCTAGTTAATTACCAAACTGGGTCAGGTGGGGCTACTGCCTGACCATTTAGTTAAGTATTCATTAGGAGCAATGTCGTGAATGATTCAAAAGATACCAAAGATGAAGGTAAAAACTGTCAGGGCTGTTGTGGTCAAACATCTGAAAAAGTAACAGCGCAAATCAGTAAAGCATCAGTTGTTGCAGCTCAGGCTGAAATTTCCTCTGATGAAGTATTTTCCAAGTTGCGCATTGAAGAAATGGACTGTGCTGCTGAAGTCCGGCGCGCATTGAGCAAAATCGAAACAATCCGAAGCCTCAGATTTAACCTGGGCAAAAGAGAATTAGGCATTGATGCGGATGCTGACAGCGTCTTACAAAGTATAGAAGCAATTCGCAAAGCGGGTTTTACACCAAAGCTGGTAGATGAAGAAACTGATTCTGGGAAGTTTTTAGAGCCCGAAAAAGGTTTTTGGGCGACATGGGGTAAGTTGCTGGGCTCATTAATTCTGGCGATTTTAGCTGAGATCCTAGACTTTGCTTTCACGGATGTTCAGGAAATTAATAACCTTGGCATGGCTTTGGCAGGCGTCGCAATTATTATGGCTGGCCTGGATGTATACGTGAAAGGTTTGAAAGCGCTGACGCAAGGACGATTGAATATCAATGCACTAATGACTGTAGCTGTAACTGGTGCGTTCCTCATAGGTCAGTGGCCAGAAGCTGCCATGGTTATGGCGCTCTATGCAATCGCAGAAGCTATTGAGGCTAAGGCCGTTGATCGCGCCCGAAATGCAATCAAAAGCCT
>CAKZJM010000037.1 GCA_936943315.1 uncultured Methylophilus sp.
CCAGACAATGCCAAAGTCAGGCAATACTTGTACACCAATGGATAACTAAAGCCCCGTCTGGCAAGCACCCGCTTGCAGCGTTGCAAACAATACACGCGGAACAGGATGACGGCATACACCACGCCGCACCAACCCAGAAACAAATCACTCTTCTCGGACCCCAGTTGCGAAGAAGCAATCAGCAATCCACCAAACGCACTCCCAAGTAACGGAATCCGTGCTCCCGCTAACAGCTTGTGAAATAGCGCCTCGTCAATGCGAGCCTGCAAACTCATGAACACATGACCTCTTTTTATTTTACATACAGCTTTACATACACTGTTTTAACTCATGCTAATACAAGCTTTTAAAAATAACCAGTCACCGCAGAGGCGGTTTTCATTTCATTACAATCAGCCGCATCAAAGCGTGATGATCTTCAATTTAAATCACAAAAATGCGGCGCATTTAGGCAGGCGCAGAGCCAGGCCGGTACCGCGCCAGAAACTGGTCTAGCTGGGCGGCAAACGTATGGCGGTCAGAAGATTGCATGGCAGAGGGACCTTGCGTTTCAACGCCACTGGCGCGCAACGATTCCATAAAGTCGCGCATGGCCAAGCGCTCACGGATATTTTCTACCGAATAAAATTCGCCACGCGGGTTGAGCGCATGCCCGCCCTTTTCAATCACCTGTGCAGCCAGCGGAATATCCGCCGTGATGACCAGGTCGCCAATGGCCAGCGCCTCAACAATGGCGTTATCGGCCACATCAAAGCCTTTTGCCACCTGAATGGCGCGCAAATAAGGGGAAGGCGGCACATACAACACCTTATTGGCTACAAACGTGGTGAGGATGTGCTTGCGGCCTGCCGCGCGGAACAGGATTTCCTTAATCACGGCAGGACAAGCATCTGCATCCACCCATATTTGCATTAGCGTGCCTTATGCCTGTTCGCCTGGCCTGGCCGGTTTTGCGCATTTGCACCCGGCTTGGGAGCAAACAACGCTCCTTGCGGCCTATTACTGCCCTGAGACCTATTGCCGCCTTGAGGATTTGCGCCCTGCGGTTTCTGGCTACCTTGTGGCCGGCCTGAACCTTGTGGGGTATTTGACCCCTGGCGCGCTTGCGCAGGCTGTGAGTTCTTCTGCTGCCCCGTTTTTTGGCCAGCATGTGCTTGCGGCGGACGTTGGCCCTGGCGTGGCTCAGGGGTATTGGCTTGCGCGCGTGGCTGCGTTTTGCCACCAGCCTGCTTCTGCTGCTGTTGACGTCCGCGCCCATGATTTTGCGGACGTGGCGGCCGGTCAGGCTCTTCGCTGCCCTTGGCCGGGGCAACAAACCCTTCTACCGGTACCCGGGGGATTTCCCGTTTAATTAATCGCTCAATGTCTTTCAGCATGCCGAGCTCTTCCCTGTCTACCAGCGAAATTGCAGCCCCGCTGGCACCGGCACGGCCCGTACGGCCAATCCGGTGCACATAGTCTTCCGGCACATTCGGCAATTCAAAATTGACCACTTGCGGCAATTGGTCAATGTCCAGCCCGCGCGCGGCAATATCGGTGGCCACCAGGGCAGGAATGGTGCCCGCTTTAAACTGGGCCAATGCCGCCGTACGCGCATTCTGGCTCTTGTTACCATGAATAGCCATGGCAGGAATCCCATCCTTCACCAGCTTTTCTGCTAGGCGGTTGGCGCCATGCTTGGTACGCGTGAAAATCAGCACCTGCTTCCACTCATTGTGTTTAATCAGATAACTCACCATCTCGCGCTTGTGTGCTTGCGGCACCATATGCACGCTTTGCTCAATCAATGCATTAGACGTATTGCGGCGGGCTACTTCTACCAGGTCCGGCTGATTGAGCAGGTTATCCGCCAACTGTTTGATCTCGTCGGAGAACGTGGCCGAAAACAGCAGGTTTTGCCGTTTTTTAGGCAGCATGGCCAAGACTTTTTTAATGTCATGGATAAAGCCCATGTCGAGCATGCGGTCTGCTTCGTCCAGCACGAGAATTTCAATGGCAGACAGATCGAGTGCCTTTTGCTGTACCAGGTCGAGCAAACGGCCAGGCGTTGCCACCAGGATATCGACGGGTTTACTCAAGCGGTTAATTTGCGGGTTAATGCTCACACCGCCAAACACCACCATACTTTTTAAAGGCAAATATTTGCCGTAAGTGGTGACCGACTCACCAATCTGGGCGGCCAGTTCGCGCGTAGGCGACAGAATCAGGCAACGTGGTTTACCTTTGGCGGCTTGCGCCAAAGGTGATTCCGACAATCGGTGCAAAATCGGCAGGGTAAACCCGGCGGTTTTACCGGTGCCGGTTTGCGCACCGGCCAGCAAATCGCCGCCACGCAATACATAAGGGATCGCCTGCGCCTGGATAGGCGTGGGTGAGGTATAGCCTGCGTCGGCAATCGCGCGCAGCACAGGCGTGCATAAATTTAAATCAGCAAACGTGATGTTTGCAGGAGTGTTTTCTTGTGACAAGGTTATTCAACTTTTAGAGATTGCACGGCATTGCCATGCAATACATTCATGGGCGTTGGTCTGTTGCATGCAGCAACACCAATCTGGACTAACGGGGAAATATAACGAGTAGAACTGAGCCGCTGTGCTGATTGGTGATGCACAGGGTAGCCCTATTATACGCATGATTATGCCTGCGGCGATGAATTATCCGGTTTGGCTCACCGGGGCTGCGCGTCAACCGCACATGCTGTGCACGGCTTTACCTGCCCGGTTCATCCGCCCGCTCTTTGAGATGGGCGATCAACGCATACTTTTCCCGGTCGATTTCATCCCGTGTTCTCACCCCCATCTTCCTCAAGATAGGCAAGGGAGGACACCATCCTTGCACGGCATGCTGCAACAAAAAAGGCAGCACGACAGCGGGCAATGCCAGCCATTTTTTATTCACGGTGACACCTAACACCAACCCTGTGAGCGCCAAGGCAGATGCATTCACTTCAAGCACCCGTTCAATATCCCACTCTTGCTCAAGTACCGTGATGCGCTGCTTGATCTCCCAAACGGGCCGATTTGCGTAAAACTGGATATTGCTATTGGTGATTTCGTCGATACGATGATTAATGGCCTGGTCAGTAGCGTTTCTCACCCGGTCAAACAGGTTGGTATTTTTAGTATCATCACACACATCCATGACTGATCCCTTACGTAGACAGATACATGTTCTGAATGCTGAATTGAAGATAGGTTCCACCTACCCAGGGGCAGCAATCAGCGCGGATTGGGCTTTACCTGCTTAGCGCCCGACCCGGCTTGCTGAGACTGCATAAAAACCAAAATAAAAAGGCATCTCTCACGAGATGCCTTTTTAGCATTAAGATCAATATGCAGTTAATCGAATGCAGGGTTGGTTCACCCCGTTAAAAATAAGTGAACTCACTTCTAACGGTCCTAGTGGTAAATCAGCCCTTGTCGCCATCATGATAGGAAGCCCCAGGTTTGCCTATAGGAGTTTTTCCCGATTGTCATATCCAGGTTAAAAATAAGCGCTAAACCTGGCAAAAAACTGCTAGCCGGATGCTGGCGAGTCCGCGTTGCCTGAAGAGATCCCTGATCTGGCTGCAATCGCGTCTTCAATCCAGCGTTGAATATGCTGGCTAATATACGCGTAAACCTCTGCACTTGTTTCGCCCTTGGGCGCGTAAGCCGTCACCACTGAGGAAAGCTTTTTGCCATCGGGCAGCATGACAGCGTCGAAAGGGTTGGGCCCTGGCTCACTGGCCTGCTGATGCTGATCCAATAATTGATGAATGCGGATGCCGAGCAGACCTTTGCCTAGCGCCCACGAACGCTCAATTTCATATTGCACCCATCGACAATGTGCGGTGTGGGTGCCAATCAGTATGATAGTACAACTGCGGCCACGGAGCTGTTGATCAATCCAGCGCTTAATCGCCTCATCGTTCCCACGGTCAACCGCTTCCCAGCGATTATCATGCATGGGGCGTTTTCCCTGGATCACTCCAATATTGCGGATGATGGCAGCCCGCCAGCAATCATGTTCATAGTCAAAACTATAAAATACTCTACGCGGCATATTCTTTAGTTTGTCACTGTAATTCTCTTTTTGTCACTTCAGACGCATGGTTAAGATCGTTTTTTTGACATCTCGGCAAAATGGTTATGAAAAATACGCACGAAATCAATGTCGTCGAAATCAGTCTGCGCACCATAGCCATGATCTAAAGCGAGGTTTAATGCCGCCCCGCCAGGGGAAGGCACCGGCAGAATCCTCGCCTCAGGATGGTAATGCCTGAAGATTTCGTGTTCAACTTCTACGCCTTCCATGCCGCCAATAAACACTGCGCCGACAAGGTCAGGCCGAGACAGCATTTCTTTGCGCATCATGAGCAGGCTCGCCTCGCGGTTACCATACACCGCATTGGTGAACACAACATTTTTGAAGCGGCGGTTTTCTTCAGGAAAATCATCCTCAAAATACCTGCTCTGGTAAAGCACCACCGCCTCAGAATAGTCGATATCCAGATCTTCGCAGATATTCCAGATCATGGGGGTGATCGCAGGATGCCCACCCCAAACAATTTTATAGCGCTGAATCGCCGCAATCACCAGCTCACGTACGGCAGACTGAATCAAAAACGGGTTGGCCGTTTCGTGGTAGGTTCCACGGGTCAGCAAGGGCACGCAAGCAGAAAGAAAAATAGCGCTCATCAATTAGTCCTTCCAATAGGCAAAATGCAAATCTGCTTCGTTTGCGCTGAGCCAGGGGTATGCCTGCTTGCCCGCCAGCATCGTATTCTGTGCCAGCCAGGCAGGATGCAACCCGACAGGGTCATAGAGTAACGCATCCGACTGGGTGATCCCTTCAATGTTAAATGCCGGCACGCCCAGCGTCAGTTTGACGCGCAAGGGTGTCCCGTTGGCTAACTGCACATACGCCATTTGATGGGCGCCCACGCCAATGAGCTTGCCGCCACTGGCTTCCACCGCTATGCGTATCTTACTCCTGAGATTAACAAAACGGACGGCATAACTTTGGCTGCGCACTTCTTCCAGCTTCATGCAAATCTGCTGTAAAGCGCCCTCTTTTAGTTGCCTGGAATCCAGGTCCAGGTCATCACCCGCCAATTGGACGAGGCTAGAAGCCAACGCCCTCGAAGACGGGGCGCATGCAGGCCAGTTGACGCGCAACACACTCACGCCTTTGGCCAGCGCCCGTCCAAATTCAACATTGGTCCAGCGCCGCTCAAAATACGTAGGGGTATCCAGCATCAGTAGCACATCAGAATCGCACAGCCGATGCCATAACTGGCAGCTAAATTGGCTATCCGGCGCATTTTCATCATGGTTGATAAACACTTCAAAATGCCGCGCAGACAGAATTTCAAATAATTGTGTACCTGTCTCACTCAACTCTTCGCGGCAATAACTCAAAAACACTTTACGCTGTTGCGGCAACAAGCCGACAGCTTCCAGCAAGGCCGTCGCGATAAACTCGGCGCCGCCCACTGCATAATCAAGGTAATCAAACGGACGCAATAAGTCAGGCAGCTCTACACTGGCCTGGCTAAAATGAGAAATCACGGGGATCACCGGAATGCCCCGCTCTAATAACTGTGCGAGGTTATCTAATGTCAGGTTATGTAGCGGCGAAAGATTGGCGGCAGGCCCACCAAAAAAAACCACAGCTGAAGGCTGTAGCTGATGTGGGCGAAACTCAGCCGGGCACACTTCCCACTGGACGTCCTCTCCCAAGTGCAAGCCGAATACCTCTAAAGCCTGTTTGATACACGTTTCCAGCGCCTCTATTTGCGCATTGGTCGGTGCCCCCAGCACAGCCAGTTGATACAGAGCAGCCATGATTTTATATCCCTAAAATGGGTCTACTAACTTGAGTTGCTTTATGGTTAGCAACGACATTGATGACTCGTTTTGGAGATAGCGGCCTGAAAAGTTTTGATGCGTCATTCAAAACCTGCATGGTTTGCAAGGACATCACGACTATCCGCCACACACCTCCAATGTCTGTAGTGTGCTTGAAAAGGTGGCAACGGCCTATCAGCCTACGCTGAAAGCCGTGTAGGAAACGGGTGACAAGAGGCGCAAGATCTGTGCACGAAATACACGGCTCGTCTTTTATTAATATTTGATCTTCTCATATCTCTTACACCCTTTTCAGAGATTTATGTATTGGTGATTTCTTCACCACACAGCAATGTTGGCGGATACTCATCCTAACAAAGAGGCCCCAATGGTCACACATCACGCATTTAAAGCCGTTGTCGCTACCATTCTGGAGGTTGTCATGTGCGTGGTCAGTGGGATCGCCTCCTTACTCGCCATCCTGGCTATTCTGATGACGGCAATCGTTTTGATAGGCTCCTTGATACATCCTCAGCTCACTTACGCCGATGAACATTCATATGGCCCGATGCAATCCAGGTTAATTGCATGAGTAAGGCCGAACTTGAAGCATTGAGATTCGAAATCATCAAACGGTTGGCACCAGGGTTTCGTCATCGGCTCTCGGGAAAATTACATCCTGTAACCTTGCTCTCTCAGCTCATGACTAAAAAGCTGGAAAAAAACCCAACAGACATGGATTTTTTCCTCAATAAAATGCAGGAGCTTAAAGGATTTGCCAAACAGGCGAATACGAGTTTCTCTGACTTTTTCGTATGGCTCAACCCCACTGATACCCTTTTGCTTCCTTTAAACGAAGTGGTCGCAGATTGCCTGGATTTATTAAAAATGGATATCCATACCAGCAATGTCACTTTTCAAAACGAGCTCACCGCCACTCAACTCGTGAATGCTCCCCCGGTAAGAACTGTTTTTTGTGCCGGCATTTTGACGTTGATTGATACCACAGCCACAGCAACTCACATCTTAATCACCGACCAAACTCAGGGATCAAATCCAGGAATTTTGATGACCATCACGCCGCAAATAAGCCGCCCGAAAAAAGAAATCGTAGCAACATCCTTATTTGATCACTGGGCGAAGGTGAGCCAATTGAGCGATACCGTGACCTGTGAACGAACCCAGAACCAGATTCTTTTTTCATTAAAGTCATGAACGCTATTTATTGAATACGCCGCGCACATGCCTTCATCCAAACTCAACCATTAGTATGAAAGTTTAGTGGTGCTTGAGCATGATCATTCTGAAAATCTCAAATACAGCAAATTGCTGAAAAGCTTAAATAGGAACATTGTTTACTATCCAGAAAAGAAAACCGGTTCATATTTCTGAGAATATTTTTATATTCTTGTAGGGTGTGGGGAGCTTAATTTTGTAAATGAGTCAAATTTAACCAAAATCAGTTTTACACAATTACGTTTTAGCTACATTTCCAATGCTAGGCTGCTGGCTTCCTTCTCCGGCTAAGTAATATGAGCAACAACTCCTAGACACCTTTCAGCATTTATTGACAAATCGTCCGGCAATTTTTTACCTCAAGGTTAAAAATAACTCAATGGTGTCGGGATAATCAAAACCTTGTATAAGAGCTGTAATAGAGTCAGGCTGCTATCTGACTCAGACTACCCAGCGCATAAGCCTGTAATCTATTCGGAGGGTAAGGAGTTTGGTATCTTAGGGGACATCTTAGAGTAGAGAGTCAGAAAGCTTAAAGGTCTGCGATGTGATGAGAAAACTTGAACTGTACGAGTCGTTTAAACGCTAAATTCAGTGTCATCCCTATAAAAAATCGATATTAAACCTAAAATTTCGACGATGCTGTCGATTGGTCGGTCTCTCGCGCATCTAAAAGGTAAGCGCGGCTATGTGACCGCGTCGGTCAAACGGGCAAATAACTTATGGCGCGCTTGACTTTACCAAATCTTCAACCTAGGAGAACTGAAATGCAATTTATGCTAATTTTTAATGAATCTACCGAGAACGTGGCCGAGCGCGACAATCCCGACAAGGCACAAGCCTATTGGGCAGCCTGGGGCGCATATGTTGGTGCCCTGAATCAATCTGGGCTAGTTGTCAGTGGAGCAGGATTGCAGCCCCCACATACTGCAACACACATCCAAGTGCGAGATGGTAAGCGTCACATCCACGACGGTCCCTATGCCGACACAAAGGAACACCTTGGCGGCTTTTTTATTATCGATGTCCCTAGCCTCGATGAAGCCTTAGAATGGGCCTCGCGCAGCCCTAACGTGTATGCAGGCACCACAGAAGTTCGTCCGGTGTTGCCACCGCCGGTTTGAAGATGGAGCACGAAGTATCTGCGCGCCAAGCTGCTGAACTAGCGGCACGTGCTTCTTTTGGCCGTCTGTTGTCCTGGTTGGCCTGGCAATGGCGAGACATCAGCGCGGCCGAGGATGCACTCTCGGCTGCTCTACTCAAGGCGCTCGAACGCTGGCCAGTGGACGGCGTTCCCGACGCGCCAGACGCCTGGCTGCTGACAGTTGCCAAGCGCGAGCTATTGCAGGCAGCGCGCCACGACAACATGCGCTTCAACCCGGCCGTGACGATACTACTAGCAGCAGATGAAGCGGCTACAGAAGGGGTACAGATTCCCGATAATCGTCTGAAACTGATGTTTATTTGCGCACATCCCGCCATTGAGGAGCGAGTGCGCATTGCTTTGATGTTGCAAACGGTACTGGGTTTACAAGTTGCCGAGATCGCTCCGGCTATGCTGCTCTCGCCCACTGCGCTTGCCCAGCGTCTTGTTCGAGCCAAGCAGAAGATCCGCAATGTCGGCCTGCGCTTCGAAGAGCCAGAGGCAGCAGATCTGCCGCAGCGCATGCATTACGTGTTGGAAGCCATCTATGGAGCCTTCGGTATGGCGGTCGATGCGCTTGAAGGTGCCGAGAGCCGGATCACCGACCTGAGAGCAGAAGCGCTATATTTATGTTCAGTGATCCGTGCCCTCATGCCAAATTCTGCTGAGGCAGCAGGATTAATGGCCTTGATGCTATTTGTCCAAGCGCGTGCCGCAGCCCACGGAGGGCCTCACGATTTCATTCCCCTAAGCAAGCAAGACGTTAATCTGTGGGATCGCGACGCCATCTTGCGAGCAGACCAGATATTATGGGAGGCCTCGCTTCTGCGCGAACCTGGTCCCTTCCAGCTCGAAGCTGCTGTCCAGTCGGCTCACTGTCACCGTATGTTCCTGGGCAGCACGCCTTGGAACGCAATCGTCCAGTTATACACAGCCATCAACCAACACTTTCCTACTGAGGGTTCGCGTGTGGCTGGCGCAGTAGCGCTGGCGGAGGCTGGGCAGCTTGAACAAGGACTTGAGCAATTGGAAAAAATGGACACAGCTTTAACATGTAACTTCCAGCCTTGGTGGGTGGCGTACGCCCATCTGCTCGGCATGGCAGGTCGCATTCGCGAGGCAAAATTAGCCTATGACACTGCACTGGGCCTCACGTCGCAACCCAGCCTGCGTGCTCACCTCGAAGCCAAACGAGACGCCTTAAAATAGATATGTGCCGAAATGTTCGGTAAGCGCCTATGGTGCAACAATTGGGTGCCGGTCTCAATCATCAGAGTTAGGTCGTGCAATCATAGCTTCCAGTAACAAATACATTCGCAACTAACTTTCTACCCGCCAGTCATCGTAGTTCACCCCATACAAAACACCCTCCAACCGGCGTTAACCTTCAGCCATCTTGACCTGTGTGATATTTATCACACGCCAAAATCATTGGTGACGAATGTTACAAATCGTCAACTCTCCAGCCCTTCATACTGGGGACATGTGAAAGGCCAGCCGACATTTCAATCTGCAATGCCATCACATATTCAATTCAATTACCCTCAGGAGAAGATTATGAAAATTTCATCATTGATTGCTTTGGTAGCACTCGCCGGCTTGAGCTTGTCTGCCGCCGCAGGTGAGTTTGGCAACCGCTGCACCACGGGCCTTACTAAAGGCGTGGTGGTTAACTCAGATTGCTCGATCAACGAAATGTTTAAAGGAAACACCCTCTGCTTTGGCAATGAAGAAGCAAAACAGGCCTTCCTCGACAGCAAGGACAAACAACAATTTGTCGCCAAGGCCGCTGCTTTTTATCCTAAGGTACTCAGCGGCAGTGTTAAATAAATAGTCAAAGCGCCTCATCACGAGGCGTTTTTTTTGTAAGTGATCTCGGTTTCTAACGACTAAGCATCACATACACATCATTGGAGAACTGCATGAGAACGTTTTTTTTAAGCCTGCTGGTATTGTTCAGCTCACTGGCACACGCCGATATCAAGCCCTTTAACGCCACTGAGTTTGAACAAAAAATGCAGTCAGGCGCAGCCGTAGTACTCGCTGCACATGCACCATGGTGCCCTACCTGCCGCGCGCAGAAGCCGCTACTAAAAACCTTAAGTATGCAAAAAGAGCATCAAGCGCTGACCATATACGAAATTGACTTCGACAGTCAAAAGCCACTCCTGTCCAGTTTGAACATCCAGCGTCAGAGCACCATAGTCGCGTTTAAACAAGGCAAAGAAGTATCCAGATCAATCGGCTCAACCAGTTCTGCCGCGATTGAATCCGTCCTGAAAACAGTGGAATAACACGTTTATGGAACCGTCAACCTACCCACTCAGCCTGCTGGCAGGCATCTTGTCGACCCTGTCACCCTGCGTGCTCCCCTTGATTCCCATCATTCTCGGTGGCGCAACCAGTCAGCACCGTTCCGGCCCGCTGCTGATTGCCGCGGGACTAGCCAGTGCATTCACCCTGATTGGTGTGTTGATTGGCTTGCTGGGTAACAGCCTGGGCATCAATCAGGAGACATTTCGCTGGACGGGTGCATGGTTAATTATCCTGTTTGGCATTCTGCTATTGTCCACGACATTGCAGGCCCGACTCAGCGCAGGGCTAGGCGGGGTCAGCCAGCTTGGCAACCGTTTGCTAGACCGATGCGCAAGTAACAGCCTAGCCGGACAGTTCTACCTGGGATTATTGCTTGGCCTGGTATGGACCCCCTGTGTAGGGCCAGTGATGGGCGCCACATTGACCCTGGCCAGCCAGGGTGGGCATCTCCCGCAAGTGGCCCTCAGCATGTTGTTGTTTGGTTTAGGCGCAGGCATTCCACTAATCCTGCTTGGCTATCTCTCGCGTACCACCCTCAATCGAATCCGCGGCAAACTCATGGCCACCGGGCAATGGGGCAAAAAACTGTTAGGTGTGTTATTGCTGCTCATCGGGGTGGGGTTGATCACCGGGGCAGATAAATCACTTGAAATACTACTACTTAACTTAACGCCAGAATGGCTGACAGGATTGACCACGCGCTTTTAGACCACTTGTAATCGGCTCGGGGATGTTTTTTTAGTGCTGTCCATTACTACGGTTTCAAGGTGTCTAGTGAATTAGTGGCCATTCATACATTAAAGCCAACCCGGCCACCGCGCATACCACCTTAATTGCAGTCACAGGCCACGGGCAAGAAAGCGATATCAAAGCCGCGTTTTAATTAGGATTTGACCACACCGAGGTTAAACCGGTGGATTGCGATAGGCTGATGGAATTGATTCATAAGGTGGCTGATAAAGCAACAGCGCCAGACTCTCTCATTCAAACTTGATATCATTCATTTCAAATTGAGCGTTTTAAAAGCAATAAAGCCAGCATTGCTGGCTTTATTGCTTAGTCTAAATACTCTCACTCGACTTTGGGTGGCAATGCATCCAATCTTTCTTTTAAAGAGCTATGCATTTTTTCAAGATCAAGTAGCTTATCGGCGTAAGCCTTTTTCTGCTCATCTAAGTCCTTTTGAAGTGCCTCCTGCTTTTTCTTTTGATCATCAAGAATGGCTTTGTCATTACTTAACGCAGCAATCACCGCACTATCCGTTTTGTTTGCAGCCACTGAGCATTTGTAAGCGATCCCGATTGCAAGGCCAACCTTATCATTATTTGACAGTGCTGCAGTTGTCGAGCTGTAATAGTCATTAATCCCATTCCGACCTTCATCCGCAACCGCTATTTGCTTACTCAAGTTAAAAGATGAAGAGAAACTTTCTTCTAATGAAGTTTGTACGCCATTCGTAGCACCAGATAAACTCGCAAATGCCGTACTAGCGCTGCCAGTTGTCACGGGAGCCAGAACTGCACCAGATAGCGTCCCTAAAACTCCAACACCGAATTTTGCACTTTTCGCTACGGCCCCTCCATTTTCATAAAAATTATGGACCGCCCTGCAAAACTCCATCGCTTTTACGTAAGTGTTGAGCGCGTCAAGATCGGTACACGCAAGACTTTGATTTGAATTAGGACAAGCGCCTATGATACCGCTCTCCTTCCAAGGCCAAACTGGTGTTTGTGCACCCGTTAAACGTTGAAAAGTAGTACACCCACTCAATGAAAAGGTTAAAACAACTGCAACTATCAAAGCTTTCGATGTCATCATGATTCCCCTTAATGTAAATCGCGAAAAAATCCAACCTTTCTAAAATACGTTTCAAGACCAAGACTCATGCGAAAATAGTCTCAATCTTGATATCGCTCCCACGATTCATTCCCATTACAACCACTATTTTTTGTTAATTAATGTAACTATAACCTCAAAGTGAGATATGTAACACTCAGCCGGATTCAGGACGATTAAATAGGACTGCGATATGTGAATCTCAGTGAAACAGATGTAGTTAAAAGATAGCGTTTCGAGTAAGCTTTGAGAGCTAAAAGTTAAACGCTTTTTGAGAGGCTTACCGGCTCCTCGAACGATAAAACTAAACTGCTGAAAGTCAGTAAAGCATTTAGAAAAAGAAAAACGGCTCACATTTCTGCGAGCCGTCTTTTGTATTTTGGTAGGGTGTGCGGGGATCGAACCCACGACAAACGGATTAAAAGTACACAGAATTGATTGTAGCTGTACCTTTAAATACAAGAAAATTAAGTGTTTTTTCATGCTACTCCACAGACTGCACTCATTACCGAACCTAATACCGAACCGATGGAGTATTTGCAGGGTGAGTTTGGGAATGTGTTTTTGATACGATTCAACAAGTTAGTCAAACTGGCAAACCGAAACCTGACCGAACGAATAAATAAGTGTCGTTAAACGAACATGGTCGAGCAGACTGGGCATTCCGAGAAACATGCACGGAGTCTATGTAACCTCCCCATTTTCGAATCTACGAACAATATCTTCGTAAACTCCATCGCTAAATTCAGCGAACTCGAACAGCATGAATAATGGTGCGACCAAATGCTTTACATCTGTAACCAAGGTTTCATGTATCGAACCTAAAGTAACAACTATTTCACTTTCAGATTTTCTTTCAAAAGACTTTCGATGATCCATCAATACTCTGCGATGTGTTGCACTCCCAAGTGTTCTACCAGCTAAGTCAGTATGCGTAACTCGTACACTAAGTTTGGTGCCTGCGGGAACACCAAGTCCAGCGTATAAACGCTCTGCAAACATTAAAGCCTCTGCTACACGCACAATGCGCGTATTGAAATAGATAAGTCGTTCACCTCGCATATCCTCAAAGAGGCTTTGCATGAGAAAAAAATCACCACTTTTAGTCAGCGTCCAAAAATCATACGATTTTCTACCCGTAAGCTGATCTAATGCGATGGCGACCTCAGCACTTATTCCTTCGTGATAAGGTTTGGGTCTATGTACCTCTCTCTGCTCGAGCAACACAGCTATTGGCCAGCCAAAAGTCGTAATCTGTGAATTCCGCACTCCGGCTAAAAGATCAACTTGCGACTTATTAATAGGCGTATGCAAAGCAAAACGTAATTCCATTGCACCTGCAATTTCGAGCTGTTGCAAACCTAATAATGCGCGTGCGCTCTGAAATTCAAACCACTGCCCAGATAAAACGGACTCACCATTTGCCAGTGTTCCCGTAGCATTGACATTTCTTGAAGGGCTAACGGTTGTTGGAATTGCACCTGAAAATGGACTTTCACCCAATGGGGGCTTAGGTGTAGCTGGCACGCCTAATATTTCACGACATAATTCTTCCAAACGCTGCTCATAGCCTTCTTCCTTCGAAAAATCAATGTAAAGCCGCGATCCGAGATGCTTTGGGATTTTACGTGATGTAGTGTTCTCGCGAATTATAGGAATAAACTTCTTTGTATCAATTGCCTCTGTGACCTCAGCAGTAACAATAAGGCGCTCATACCCAACCCCGCCACTTCCAGCCTCTGCCTTGGCTACATATTTTTCGCTGCAAACCATCACGACTCTATCGGCCTTTGCGATTCCATCATACATAAAGGCGGCAAGATCTTGTCCTGGAACCAGATCCCATTGATCAAGGATTGCATCTATCCCGTGTGCTCTGAGGTCACTAGCTAACTTAAGAACCCATTGCTTGTGTTCGGTTGTATCATGAGAGTAAGAGACGAAAACTTTGGGCGGTGTCATTGCAAGCTATCTTATTTTTGAACCATCATAATATCTGATAATTATCTTATGTTACGTAACAGATTATGATCATTGCAAGTCTATAACTTTCAGCAATCTGAATCAAAAAAAATTAAACCTAACCGACTTACCAACTTCAAATGAAGGTGACAAGTCGATTGGATTTAAGAAAACTTGCGCTATGCCGCTTTTAGCGCCTGATTGACTAGAATCTTCTGGGATGCAAGACTTGATGCCTCTTGTAATGAACTCACATTCAGGTGTGCATACCTTTGCGTCACTACGGGGGTTGAGTGACCGAGCAACTGCTGAGTGACATATAGACTGACACCCGAGTTAACCAGCATACTAGCAAAATTATGGCGTAAGTCATGTATCCTAAGTGGTTGATTTATAAGTGATTTTTTCTTAATCTCAACCCAGCTACGAGCAATCGTAGTATACGGCAACTTGGTTCTAGGGTTAACAAAAAGATGCTCTAATTCATTAGAAGAATCAAGTTGGGCTATCACCGACATTGCAGAGTCGTTTAATGGCACGGCCCTCACCTTTTTCGATTTCGAGTTTGTGGCTGGAATCCTCCATACTTTGTTTTTTAAATCAATTTGAGACCAAGTACTTTTGGCCGCTTCACTGAACCGTGAACCTGTACTCAACAGAAAAAGCAGTAACAAGCACACTGCTTTTGGCTTAGCCGTATTCAAAACAGTGATCAAACGATTTAACTGTTCTTCATCCAACAAATTTTCCACCAAGTTATCCTCGGTATAAAGACGTATTTTGGATGCAGGATTAACGGCTGCCAAATCCCAGGAAATAGCAAGGTTGAACATCCTCTTTGCCAGCTTGATGTGATGATTTGCTGTCGCTGGGGCCAAGCCTTCACGAATCAAACTCCCGTGCAACTCCTGCAGTTCCAGTCGAGAAATTTCATTGAGGCGCTTATTACCAAATTTAGCATCGAGTCTGGTAAATAGCTGCTGGTCACGTAACCAAGACCGCTTGTTCAACTTAGCATGAGGCAGGTAATTCTGGTTGAAGAAATCTCGAAGCGTGATTACTGCAAGCCTCGCCTTTTCTTCAGCACGCGGATCAGCACCCAAAGCAATTTCTGCTTTGATAGTTTTGGCAGCCTCTTTGATTTCAGCTAAGGTCATATCTGTCGTGCGACCGATTTTTTGGTGGCATGATTTATTATTAGCATCCTTATACCTAATATACGCTGTAGCGCTACCAATGCTGGATTTACGAACTTCCAAATATAGGCCACTGCGATCATCGCTGACGTACTCAATGCGATTAACACCTTCTGGGCAAAGTAACTGCCTGTCTATAAAGTCCTGCGTTAGTTTAACGATTGCCATTGCACCCTCCTGTAATGTTAAAAATGAAAATGTTTTTATTGCTCACAAGTAATTCCAAAAATAAAAAGCGGGGAATTTATACCCCGCTATATCGCTGCCTAAAAAAGTAGTTTCTTCAATTTGTAGAGGAAGTGGCCCCGTGTGTTTTCCTTTCATCAGACCCACCCCAATGTTTAAAACCCGCTTTTTCCGACTACATCAGTAAGCCTCCATTGCTGGTGTTAATGCTGGTGCTGGCGTCCCGGACCTGGCAACTAATGAAATATATGGTTTTGAAGCAGGCGAAGGCTTTTTCATAACACCTCTAAAGGTCTCATGCCCATTGACTTCAACAAGGCGGATACCCATGCCAAGATTGTGTTCCAGCAGTTCCTTGACACGACCTTTGGAAAACGGCGTCCTGCCATTGTCAGAACACCACTCGGTATAGGCTACATAAAGCTCTGAGCGCTTGTAGCTTCCATCTTGAAATAACTCACATTCATCGTGAATAAATTCTTCCAAAGTATTTGTGCTGCGACGCCATTTGGCCATCAAACGATCATGTGCTGATGACTCTGACAACTTGCCATTTTGCAACAGGCGTGCAGCCCCTTCTAGCGCCCAGTAAGCGATTCCAGGCAACTCGTTATCAATGATTCGCTGGGCCAAATCTTTATCCAAAGGCAAACCTAACCGCAAACGGCTATTAGGGAATTCAACGATTTTCCAGCGCGCAAAGAATGCCTCACTCTGATCTTTTGTAGTGATCATGTGATTTGACATAAACAGATGTGCTGCCTCATTAGTGAACGTAATGGGCCTGTGAGTCGGGTGGCGACCAGTTACTAGGTCACCTCCGATGACCGTTTTAAAAGCCGAGGCTGGGATAGGTTTATCTTCAGGCAACTCCCCTACCACATTCAGGCGTTTTCCAGCCAAAGCAGCCACGTGATAATCCTCACCCCATTTAAACGGCGATATCGCTGAAATGAACTCAGCAGGAACCAACTTACGCAGTTGCTTCTCAATGGTCCCCTTACCAGCACGTCCGAAAGGTTCATAGAACAAAACGGCAGTCTGGAATTTGTGCAATGTGCCCAGCATGATGCCACCAGCAATTTCTTGCATAAGTTGGACTTGCTGCTCTTCTTCACCCTCATGTTCAGAACTGAAAGTTTCGCCGATAAACTTATCAAACAACGGCGTGGACATCTCTGCCGGAGTAAAGTCCAGCATCACACGTTGCCGATGTTCTGGTGTCAGGGGTATCAAAGAAATTTGGTTATCTGTGACTTGATAGAATCCACCTGGACAAGCTAATCCAGTGGGAGCATTCGCAAAAAAGTTATCATCAGTAACCAAAGCAATTGCGTGCTCGGAAATGGCCCGATAGTCTGCGGCACGTGAGCAATGTTCTTTGCCATCATGCATATCAGCGACTATTGGAATCAGCATATCTGCGGATTTAGCCTCCCACAGATTTGTTTGACCATTCAGGACATAAAGCACCCCTTGATGTCCCACAGGTCTGCAATCACTCTCAGTTAAAAAAGTAAGCAAGCTTTTTGCGTACCCATGATGGGTCTGCGCAGAAACAATTTCCGACATGCGTGCTTTAACTGCACGGTCTAAATCTGTCAGTGGCACCTTAGCATTGGCGGTTTTTAACTCCCCACGCTTACGCTGATATTCAGCAGGATCACTTCTCTTAATGGTTGCCAAAGCATCCACGGCATCAGACTCAAGGACAGCAGCTGCATCATGAACAGCCTGTGGCATGAGCCTTTCCACTACAACCGAGGCTGGAATGAGTTTAGCCTGCTCTTCTTCATCCGAATTCAGCCAGTGAGTCGTGCTGGTGCCGACGTCATAAACGAATGGAATCCCCTCATCATTAAAGTCAAGAAATGCTGCCCAGCTCACGGAGTCGCGAAATGGAGTTTGGCAACGGATTTTCTCTTGCTCCCCTTTTTCAATGATCTGACGCACGGTATGGATGCCATCGCGCTGAGTTTCAATCTCAGTATCCAGAGTCAGGTCATGGGTAGTGATGCGCAACCCTTTGTGATTATTAGTCACCTGCATTTCCACACCCGCTTTACGCGTAATGGCCTGCACTCTGGTTGCATCAGGCAAGATAACGGTGGCGCTGTCAAAAACATCTCTGGCACCAATGTGTAATGACGCTGACAGTGGTTCTACAGCAAGACCCTCACTTACTACAGGCTTGCCAACAAATATCATCCTGCCGGGTGTAAATACACTCGGATCAATAATGGTAGTGAGGCTATGACCCACACTTTGCCCTTGCAGCAAACGACTGAGTCTTGGCTTTAACCAAGTCATGCCAATCTGGGCAGCAGCCACCATCACTGCTGCACGAAAGCGCTCAATATCCTCTGGATTTTTGATTTTGAACCAGACGTGACCATTACCATTGCTTAATTTCTGTCCATTTTGAAGTACACGTGAGGAGGTTGAACTCACTCGTAAATGAGTGACATCAAAGCCTGATGGCAACATCCTTCCAATGTACTCTAACCATTCATCGCAAGACAAATCGACAAACTCTGAGGGAGTATGTTGATCAATATCACGGTCAAAGAATTGCCAGCTTGATGCTTGCATGTTTTCTTTTAAACGAGCTATGGCCTTGTGCTTTTTACCTTCATAGGTAATGTGGTGCACGCCTATTTGCTTGCTACGATCAGATTTGGAAATATCCAAACGCTGTTCCAACTCGCTTTGAGAGAGGATAAGAAATGGCTCGCCAACTTCAACACCTTTGAAGGATGCATTGATGATGGCAGCATGAGAGTCATCGCCGACTGTTTGTAACAGCGCAGCAAATTCCTCATGGCTTTCAACACGGTGCATGACGGCAGTACCTAATGCCAAATGGACATGAGGTTGCTTACTGATGCTTCCATCGGTGTTGAGCTTGAATCGCTTACCCAGTGAGTGCTTGGGATCGTTAACTACTGTGATGATGGATTGGTCATTGAGACCAGAAGTTACTACTGAATTTACGTCTGACACGACGCTATCTCCTTGTTAAGAGAACGCGTCCGCTTTAGGAATAGGAAACTCAAGACGTGCGGACACAAAAAGCCTGAGCTTCCGTCCGCTAGTACCCGCCTATTAGTTTCATAGGGTGATGGTCTTACAATCTAGATGATGCAACACGCCACTCGCAAGGGACCACGGGTGTAATTTTGTTCATCCGACGTTGCACTGCCGCGATAATTAATCCACTGCAACGATCTCTAACATCCGACATGCACGCTATCGCTCGTGTGTCGTCTCAAGCCAAATTATCCAGAAATCATGGTGATGAGCGCACCTATAATTCCGCTGCCGGATAACAGGGTCGAGCACCATATTCCTCGCAAATTTACCTGTCAAGAAATAAATAAAAATTATTCTAAAAGTGGAAAAAGTGGGTTTTGCAGGAGGGGGAGATGCGACTAAAGAAGAAGATTAATTAGGTCGAAACCCATTTTTTCAGTGAAGGGGTGGCCCCTCAACAATTTCCCCACTTTTCCCGATTTAAGAAAATCTGGCTATCGCCTTACTTGCTAATGACAGCATGTGGTTTATGGTACTGAATGTTGCCTGTGGAATCAGTTTGATAAACCTTGCTGCCTTTGATCTGGTACTGCTGCTTGTGGTATTGCTTGTTGCCAAATGAATCTGTTTGAACAATCCGGCCATTCCCCTGGATGACAGCAGATGGCTTGTGGTACTGAATGTTCCCGGTTGTGTCAGTCTGGTAAATTCTTGATTCCTCAGCCACGACCAAGGTCAGCAATGAAAACTGGCTCAAACACATCAGCATCAGAGGGATAAATTTTGTGTTCATGATTACCTCTTCCAGTTAGTCGATTGCTCTTAAAATGGCTGTAGCCTCGCCATGCTCCAAGGCAAACTCTCGAAGATGATGGTAATGACTAGAGCACAGTCTGGACAGTTCGGGATTATCAGAAAAACTTAAATGACTGTATGCGTACAAGCATGCAATCACGCCGAAGGCATCTGCTGAGACCTGCCCTTCAAACCCATTCTCACTGATAAAGTTAAATGGCTCTACTGCGTCTGGTGCCATGTAAAAGCCGCCATTACTCAATGTGTAGAAATGCCAGTAAGCACCCCGATAGTCTTGGCAGAGATGGCTAGCAAAGTGATAAATCGCTGGTTCAATCTTGAAGGGAAAGTAATGCTTGAAATGTTGTGGCGTAATCAATAAACGCTGATGTTCAGGAACGAGGGTTGCAGTGATGGTAGTCAAGGTGATGTTCTCCAAAAAAATAAAATAAGGCCCACCCCACCAAACCAATAGACGTGACAATGCCTCGGCAGTGAAGCCGATTGATAGTTGTCATATCAGGTGGTTTAGTGAGGCGGGGAGGTAAAGATAAAACGAGGTTGGTTTTTACTGCAGGATGTCGATGTATGGCTGTTCACAATCAAAGCCCGACATTAGCTTTGCTTGATCCGTTACTGCCATTGGCAATGCATCCTCTGGAATATCCCAGGTCAGCACAACCTCTAGGGCATCAAGGTAATTTTGGTGGATGGTAAACATTTAATTTTCTCCTAAATTTGAAATAAGCAATCACTAGAAAAACTAACAACAGGGTTAGAAATGCGAATGGAAAAACCAGCGAAATGAGGGTTAACCCTATGACGCCGAGAATGCGGGTACTACGAAAGACCAAACAGAAAAGCCCAATAACGAGCAGGGTTAAAATTGCCATCAGAAAACTCCAAAAGTCACTGTGATTCAGTGGTGTAAGGTGGAACGGTCACCGAGAAGGTCGGTATAGGGGCGGTATTGCGGGAATTCAGAAATAAGACTTTTGCTGAAGCCTTATCTGGCGCGGGTTAATGGTGGGTGTTCAAATCTAGACTAACGGACTAAGAATCCGACTGACCGCTATGGGACTACTTGGAGGCTTTTGATGGTGGGTTGTTTTTGACAGGCTTTGATGGTGTGGGCTTGGATTTTTCCAGGGGTGCTACTTTGATGTCCACTCCACTTTTGATGAGTGCTTCCATTGATTCAATGACAGGCTTTGGATCACAACTGACATAAACCCGTGGGTTTTCAATATCACGCTCGACTAGCCCTTCTGCATAAATCACTGCAAAGACAAATCCCGGTGTATTGGCAGATTTACCTTCAAAGATGCCATGCAACGAGAATGAGGTCAGCGGCTTTTTGGCGCTATCGAGTTTGTCCAGGATGGTTTGTAATTGCACCCACTCTGAACTGAAGTACCCTCCTCCTTCATTTTCATACACACGAAGTATGATGTTGTCCTGTTCATCAATCCCGATGTGATAAACCAGCTTGAATTTAGCAGACAGGTTCAGACACTCGCCTACTTTGACGATACGTTTTGCTTTCATAAATAGTCCTTGTTTGATTGAGTATTGAAACTGAGAATATGAGAATGAGTGCATTGCACCCTTCATATAAGATGACTGGTTTACCGCAAAGACTAGCCTTGATTTATTGCCAGATGCTCTTCCACTCTGGCGTGAGCCCACAATGAATTTGGAACGTAATAGACAGGGCCACCTGCATTGTTCCAGATGAAACAAAACACAGCCCATTCTTTACCGAGCGTATGACAGACATCCCAAACCATTGGCTGGTCAGTGACGTTGGGCCAATCGCCGTGTTTATCAGCCCACGCTTGATCAAAGGCTTTGATGCTGGTCAGGTCGCACTCTGACTCACAGATATATGCACCTCCGCCAAGACATTCATCAAATGAAAACTCGGCTGACAGTTGGCCAGATAGCCATTTGAGATTGTCAGCATTGATGTCTGTATAAGAATGAACATTGGGTGGATGGTCATCACAAGCATTCATGAGCATGAAGGCAACATCCTGGATGACGGGCAAGGCTAGTTGATTGGATTGATACAGTTTGAAGGCTTGTTCAAAACTACTGATTTCGACCATAAAACTCCTTTGCTGAAAATAAAAAACCCGCCGGATTAGGGCGGGTCATTGGTTGTGATTGCTACTGATTACTTCACCATTAGATTTGCGATTTTTATCACCATATTGGGACAGCTTAATCCTCCATACTTGCTGCTATCTGTGTCCTTGATAAGCAAACTGACCATGCACTTTGATGATCCACCAGCCAAGGTTGGTGAACAACTAAGCTGGTATTGCTCAAGCGTGGCGTTTGTTTCCTTTTGCACTGTCAGAAGATTACCATGTACCAGCGATATGCTCTTGTCGGAGGTATTGATAAAGGTTGCTCCAAGCACTGCACATCCACGTCGTTGCACCACGACCTTATTACCACCTTGCAGCGTGAATGTAGTAGCAGTCTCCTCAATGCCAGTCAGTGATGCACATCCCGACAGGCTGGCAATCAGTGCCAATATAAAACTAAATCTCATTACTTTCCTTTCTGGGTTAATTAGGTACGCCGGTGATTTGTTCCATACTTCTGTCAATGCTTTCAAAACTATTTAGGTCATCTAATGAGCAAGGCGCGTGCTTCATTGATTCCACAGTCCAATCACCATCAACTTTTTTAAGAAATGCCACATCCCATCCGGCATAGCCGCCAAAGCTATTTCTGGCATTCCAACTAATGCAGGCATACTGATTACCATCGCTGGCAACATAGTCTTTGAAGATTGCGGAAGTGGGATCTTTGAGGTGATTCTGAACGACTTCTTCTACAGCGGATTGTTGACTGCATCCAGATAAAAGCAGAATGAACAGCGACGCATATAACTTAGATTGCATTTATTTCCTTTCTTATTTTACAAATAACTAAGCATTCCTTAGTATCGAGTTTATCAAAAAACTAAGAATCTCTGAGTACTTTTAACGTACCGATGATTCTTAATGACTGATGTTGTAGCGAAGAGATTACGAGAGGCAAGACTGGCTAAAGGCCTGTCTCAAAAGAAGCTCGGCATTGCTGCTGGCATTGATGAATTTACTGCTAGTCCAAGAATGAACCAGTACGAGCGCGGTAAACATATTCCTGACTACACTACTTTGGAACGTCTAGCACAGGTATTAGAAGTACCATTACCCTACTTTTATGCAGCCGAAGATGAGTTGGCCGAGTGGATAAAATGCTTTCCGAGACTTGGCAAAGCACAAATTGAAAATGTGATGAATGAAACCAAAAATTTAGGGGTATAAAATTGAATCTTTATTGCGTGAGTTTTGTACTTATTGCGTCCATCACTACTGGAACATTGACTGCAACAGCAGGAGTGACCTGTAACTCAGATGCTTTTGGCACGACACGCTGTAGCGATGGAACCACCTACAATACTGACTCATTTGGAACAACTCGTGACAACAAGGGCAACTCTTGGAACACAGACAGCTTCGGAACGACAAGAGGCTCCAACGGAACCACCTACAACACTGACTCCTTCGGCACCACAAGGGACAATAAAGGAAACTCCTGGTCTACAGACTCTTTCGGCACAACTCGCGGCTCAAATGGATCGTCATGCCATACTGACTCATTTGGGACCATGCGATGCAACTAAACCAACTCTACCCGCCTGGATAAGTCCCAACTCTCACGCCAAGCCACCATAACGGCCAACGATCTCAATCTGGATTACCCGTCGTATCAGCCAGCCCCTGTTTGTTGGGCTATGGCTCAAGACGAGCGACTATGGGCCGACTTTTGGGCTGCGGGTGGTGGTGTTTTGGGAGCGGCTCGAGGGCGGCAAACTGAAAAACCGCAAAAATACGAAATGCTGGGAAACTGAATTCTGAAACACCGTTCGGCATTGAGAAAAGAAAAACGGCTCACATTTCTGCAAGCCTTTATTATTGCAAATCACTTTGAGAGGGAGTCGACATCACTTTAGCCATGAGGTCGCCACCAGTCACTTCATCATATCTTGATGGAATCTTTTCTTTTAATTTGAAAAGCCGCTTGTTTGCTGAACGGGTTAATTGGTTATAAGTCACTGCCTGAATTTTAGCTCTGAGAACTCCACCGTCTCCATTAATAGTCTTTTCCCTCATCGTTTTCTCATCCACCTCATGCCCAACAACAAACGCACGAAACATCGGTGTACCATCCATAAGGCCACTACTAAGAAAGTCTTGTACATATCCATCAGCTTGGTTCATTTCCTCACGACCGATTTTGAACTTACCTTTTTTTAGCTCAATAATAAGAACATCTTGAATCCTAGTTAAGTTCTGATCATCTCTATCAAAGACTTCGGTACCAACAATTGAATAAGTTGCATTAGCCATTATGACTATATCTGGTCGTTGGCGAGGACTTTTGAATGTGGTAGCTTCTGATTCTTTTTTGAAAATTTTCTGTGCAGCCGTACGCAATGTAACATTTGATGCGTATTCATTACTATCAAACTCAGGGCCAAAAAGCCATCGTGCCTGAGTCACTAAAGGGTGTAATGTATGAAGTTCATCTGTTGAAGCTTCACCACATAACTTCTCTATAGCTACAATCACTGAAAGTCTATGGTCAATTTCATCTAATACAGATAAAGCATCCCGAATACTCCATTGACCTAATAATTGATCAAGTCCTTCAATGTCAGAGTCATCTAATTTAGTTAACTTTTCTAACAGTGCCGTCCCACTCCTCGACTTTTCCAAGTTAATAACGGCTTGGACTGCTATTGCCAGAGTTTCAGGATGAATTGTAGGCTGCTGCTTTACTAGTTCTTGAGTAAATGTGGTTACTTCTAATCTTCCCAGTGTTGAAAGCTCTTTAAACTGTTCACGATTACGAACCAAGGCTTCTTCAGAATTCTCTTCTATAAAATTCGCTGATAAAACATCAAACATTTTATTTGCGTATCCGCAAACAGATTCCTGCAATAATTTAACCAATTCCGTAGATTTAAATCTTGACCAGTCCGGCTCTATCTCACTTGTCCAATCATTACTGGCTTTGATCACAATCGCATATCTTTTTGCAAACCGGCTTCTACCATCCAAAATGGATGTATTACCTACTACCCAGCTTGGAATACCAACAAGCCTATTATTAACCCAAAAAGCGACTCCTTGATACAACGTAGACTGAGCCGTTTTTGTAGAATCAACAACAAAAGCTTCAACTTTCCAATTATCTCTAATCGTTAAAGTAGCCCGCTCAACGAGTCCAGAATGCTCAGGCAAAGATACTGATTTTCCATTCACGCTCACCACAAATTGTGGATCATGCAAAAACCTTGCGCTTAATATTTCCCTAATCTGATCAGCATCTGGTAAATGCTTTTCAACCACAACGGATAACCTAGTGCCATTACCAGATGACTTATGAGACTTTGAAGTTTTAATAAAAAAGGGATTTTGCTTGCTTTGAGTGCCAACATCATAAATTGACTCAATACCATTTCTTCTAGTCCTGACCTCATAACTATTTGCAAAGCAAATAAGTCCGTGACGTCCTACTCCATTTCTGCCATATGCTTTACGTTTATTTCCTAATACTCCCTCTGGAAACTCAACGTCAGAACTTTGATGCTTAAGACGATTATAGCCAAGTGTCATCCAACGCTCTTTAAACTGTTGGTCTGTCATTCCATGACCATTATCCGAAATAACCAAGGAATTATTTTTTTCTGTTGGAACAGTTATGTCGACCTTGGAAGCTCCTGCATCCCATGCATTTGCAACAAGTTCAGTAATTGCGATATATGGATCATGTGCAATACGACCAAGCGTTCGCACCAAATAATCTTCTTCAAACAATGAACTAAATTCATCCATAACTTACATCCAAAAGTAGGTAATCACCTTACAACTAAGTATCAATTTAATCCTAGCCGGCTACTATATCAAAATAAATATGCTCCAAGGCCCTACCCTGAATCTTTCATTTAGTTGGGAATAGCTTTGAGCTATTTGTACTTAGATAAAGCCCAACTTCCACGCCGAGCCAACATAACGGCCAACGATCTCAGTCGGGATTACCGTCGTATCAGTTTACCCCTGATTGTTTGGCTCTGGCTCAAGGCGTGCGACTATGGGCAAGATTCGAGGCTGAGGGTAGGTGGGTCTACTGCTTGGCGAGGTTATATCTCTGAAATGTTGAAAACTTTATTGTCGTGGCCAATTTAATCAACAAGTCTCGAAGCGAAACATTTTTGTTATCGCTTTTTTATTCTTTATCTTTTACTCCATTCAAGCACACCTGTTAGTTCGGCTAACCCACCATCATCCACAACTTGCTTCCCAAATCGATCAAATTCATTTTCTGGCAAATCCTCGTGATCAAACCAAAGTAAAGAAACTGTAGTATCAGTCGGTGCATAATGCCTCGACAATTCCCACATATCGAGTCCATCCTCCCAATTTTCAAACCAAATATCTTGCGAAACTTCTCCAGTTTCTGTGGCGTTTTGCCCATCTAAGCGGAGCTTATATGCAATGGATCCTTTTGGAATAACTGAACCTGATGATATCCATGCTCTAACTTGGCGCAAACTAGCCGATCTCGCGGTGTAGCGAACTTCACCTCTTTGCATTGTCACAAAAGCACATGGGGACGGACTCAAAGTTGCAAACCTAGATGCAGTAGCTGGAAATGATGTTTTGAAAAACTTGGCCATATATTGAATAACCTCCAAAGAGGGATCTTTGCTTGGGAGATTGGCCAACCACTGCTTGTAGGGCATTAAAAGTTCTGCTGCGAAAGTATCACAACAAATTTCATTAGGATGTCTCTTGGCTATAGAGTATGAAGGAATCTCTTCATGGCTAGATTTTAGGTTTAAAACTACATGTGCTATTTCATGACAAATAGTAAATCTTTGACGCTCTTCACTTTCTAAAGAATTGACTACGATAATGTGCTTTCCATTAGGCTTAGTTACGGTTAGGCCTGACGCACCCTCTTCCATAGCTTCAAACTTAACTTTGGCATCAATTGCGGAAATGTAAGGGTTCAGATCTTCTCGAATATTTGAATTATCTACCTTCGAAACAAATGCACGAGCCATTGAAATTACATCCGCTTCCTCCATTAATCGTCCTCTTCTCCAAACAGAGCCGTTACTTTACTTATTAATGACGCTGGATCGGGCCTAGCATTTCCTCTGTGCCTAATTCCAGCAGCACCCACAAAAATGTCGAATGAGACAGTTGGATTATCTAACACATACTCAACCAACTCAGGATCGGTATCTGGATTGTTCGCTAGCCATTTTATGATTAAAGCATCTCTAGCGGGTGGTTTGAGATATTTCAACAATTTCTCTATCGCATCTTCAGAGGGGTTAGTCTTTTCTCCAGTTTCCAACCTATAAATATAAGCATGATCAACCCCCGACAAGGTACCAAACTCCCTTACAGAGAATGTTCTTGCCTCCCTAAATCTCTTTAATGCTAAACCCAAGCCAGTTATAGGCATGTCTTCCTTTCAGATAAAAAACTAAAAAAAACACTTGAAAAGTAAAAAATATTCTGATATTTTGTTGTCTGACTGGACAACACCATAAGTTTATATAAGGTTATCTCTTACATTTACCAATTAACAACGTTGTCCTTCAAAACAACGTCATTGTGCAGTATTAGTTAGCTCATGACAACATAAACGCTCGGTTTATTCAATAGAAAGGTTCGCAAAATGGCAGGAAAAAATCAACATGTGGTACCACATTCTAATGGTTGGGCAGTAAAAGGTGCTGGTAATCAACGTGCCACGTCTGTTCATGATACTCAGCAAAAAGCCATCAATTCAGCTCGGGAAATTGCTAAAAATCAACATTCAGAATTGGTAATCCACAGACCAGATGGACGTATTCGGGATAAAGATAGCTTCGGAAACGACGAATTTCCACCCAGAGGTTAATGATGTACAAGCCTTTCATGCTCCGATGCAAGTTTACTTTGGGGACAGCTTCTACACAGACTCCTTCAGCTCACAGGGCAAAGAAAAACCACATACATTAATGTAAAACTACAGATCAAACACCTCACGCAAGCGTCAGAAAGGAAAAGTGAAATGTCAAACTATGCCAGTCATTCAGTATTAAAAGAAATAACCCCATCTCAGCCGTGGTGGAAAAATACTTATGATCCAGGTGATTCAGTACCTGTGTCGGGGATTTATATTTGCACAGGTTGCAGGAGAGAAATTACATCAAACCAAGATGACCCTTTCCCTCCCCAAAATCACCATCAACATAGTGCACAGCAAGGCAAGATAAAGTGGAAGTTGAATGTTAGAACAAACACCACTGGAGAATAAAAGTGGCTGGAATATCCCACCAGGCTATTCCAGGCTCCACTAGATAATCTATTGCATCTCAATCCTGATAGTCTTCAACTAAGGAAACATAGAATGGCTTGTTATCTTGTAAGTTACGACCTCATTAAAAATAAAGATTACAACAATTTAATTAAGGCGATAAAGGCATATCCTAGCTGGTGTAGAGTTCTTCTATCAGTGTGGATAATCAAATCTCCAGGCCCAGCAACAAGCATTCGGGATAACCTAGTTAAACACATTGACTACGATGATAAGCTTTTAGTTGTAAAGCTATCATCCGAAGCAGCGTGGATACATTTATCAGATGAAATATCCAATTGGCTCAAAGCGAATTTGTAATCCGTCTGAAATCTGAAATTCTGAGTCACCGTTCGGCATTGAGAAAAAAAACGGCTCACATTTCTGCAAGCCGTCTTTTTATATTTTGGTAGGGTGTGCGGGGATCGAACCCACGACAAACGGATTAAAAGTCCGCTGCTCTACCAGCTGAGCTAACACCCCATCTGTTTCTTGTTTGCCGCTTTGTTTTGCGTCAAATTTGAAAGAACGCGATTATGGGGGATGAATTAAATTTGGTCAATGCTGTTTTGGCTTTTTTTGTATAAAAAGTTTATTTTTTTATTCATCCCGTTTTTTCGCTTTACATTCCGGGGAATTTTCCACCCATCATGCCGCCCATACCTCGCATCAGTTTGGCCATGCCGCCCTTGCTGAACATCTTCATCATTTTTTGGGTTTCTTCAAACTGGTTGAGCAAGCGGTTCACATCTTGCACTTGCACGCCGCTGCCTGCAGCAATGCGTTTTTTACGGGTGGCTTTAATCAGCTCGGGTTTGCGGCGCTCTTCTGGCGTCATGCTGTTAATGATGCCTTCAATGCGGCGCAGGGATTTATCCACGTCGTCGGTGTTGATCTTTTGTGCCATGCCAGAAATCTGGCTGGGCATTTTATCCATGAGCGAGGCCATGCCGCCCATTTTTTGCATCTGTTTCATTTGTGCCTTGAAATCTTCGAGGTCAAACTTGGCACCGGACTTGATCTTGTCAGCGACTTTTTGCGCCTCGGCCATGTCGACTTTTTTATGCGCTTCTTCAATCAGGCTGAGTACGTCGCCCATGCCGAGAATACGGCCTGCCATACGGTCGGGGTGGAAAGGCTCCAGACCATCCACTTTTTCGCTGACGCCGATGAACTTGATGGGTTTGCCTGTCACATGACGCACTGACAGTGCTGCACCGCCACGTGCATCACCGTCTAGCTTGGTGACGATCACGCCTGTGAGTGGCAAGGTCTCGCCAAAGGCCTTGGCGGTATTCACGGCATCCTGGCCTTGCATGGCATCGACCACAAACAAGGTTTCGGTAGGCTTGAGGTAGGCGTGCAGGTCTTTGATCTCAGCCATCATGGCGTCATCAATCGCCAAACGGCCAGCCGTGTCGAAGATCACCACATCGTAATAGCTCTTTTTGGCCTGATCCATGACTTGTGCAGCGATGTCGAGTGGCTTTTGCTGCGGGTTGGAATCAAAGCAGTCGATCTCAAGCTGTTTAGCCAGCGTTTGCAGCTGGGTAATCGCCGCCGGACGGTATACGTCGGCACTGGCCAGCAAGACTTTTTTCTTTTGCTCTTTAAGCAGCTTTGCCAGCTTGCCTGAGGTGGTGGTTTTACCGGCGCCTTGCAAACCTGCCATCAAAATCACCACCGGCGGCACGGCAGCCAGGTTAAGACCTTCATTGGCTTTACCCATGAGCTCGGTGAGCTCTTCGTTCACTACTTCAATGACAGCCTGGCCGGGGGTCAGGCTTTGCAACACGTCGCGGCCATTGGCGCGCTCTTTGACGCGGGCAATAAAGTCTTTCACCACGGGCAAAGCGACATCGGCTTCTAACAGCGCCATACGCACTTCGCGCATGGCATCGGCGATGTTGTCTTCGGTCAGTCGTGCTTGGCCGCGCAGGTTTTTAATGACGCCCTGCAAGCGGCCGGTCAGGTTTTCCAGCATGGAATGCCTTTCTTTCACAATTCATGAATATTCAATGGCTTGAATTTTACCTCATGCCGGCCAAACCCTAAAATAAACTGTTGGCGCTCTGGATGACACGCACTCGCCAGACTGGTCGAATGCGGCGAGTTTTGCCATAATGCCAGGCATGACTCAACACCTGCTCCCTTACCTGATTGTCGCGTTTGTTTATATGGCTGTGGCGCTCGACTACTGGCGCATTGCCACGCAGGGCAAACCGGTGGATGAAAATTCTTTTCCGTTTCAGCTACACAGTGCCATGGTGGCCTTGGGCCTGGTGATGCATGGTGGGCTGTTGTACCGCGATATTTTTGCGATTGGCTCACTGAACCTGGGTGTCTTTTATGCGTTGTCAGCGATTTTATGGCTGACCGTGCTCATCTACTGGCTGGCCGATTTAAAACATTCGTTACGCAGCCTGCAAGCCTTTGTATTGCCGCCAGCTGCCTTGTTTGTGCTCATGCCAGGCTTTGCCGTTAAAGACTATTATGTAGACACGCATGGCTTCACCCTGTTTAACCTGCATATTTTGATTGCGATGGTGGCCTACAGCCTGTTTACTTTTGCCGCCTTGCACGCCTGCCTCATGCGCATGGCCGAGCGCGCCCTGCACCAAAAAAACAGCTGGCTGGCCTTGCCGGATTTTCCGCCGCTGATGGTGCTGGATGCCTTGCTGTTTAAAGTGCTGCATATTGCGTTTGTGTTGCTGACCATCACGCTGATTAGCGGCATGCTGTTTAGTGAAGAAATCTTCGGCAAACCGTTGCAGTTTAACCATAAAACCGTGTTCTCGATTGCTTCTTGGCTCATCTACGCCTGGCTGCTGTTTGGCCGCTTTAAATACGGCTGGCGGGGTAAAACCGCTACACGCTGGACATTACTGGGGTTTGTGCTGCTGCTGCTGGCTTATATTGGCAGCCGTTTTGTGTTACATGTGGTGTTGGGCCGCTAAGCGCGGCAAATCAGGCAGACGCTGACGTGTGTTTTCTGACGTCAGCGCCAGGCAGGATTAACGCAAACTGATCTGTGGCCAGCCGTGTTCGCTGGCATAGGCGGTCAGCGTCGCATCTGCATCTACCGCCACCGGGTGGGTGACCAGTTTCATCAATGGCAAATCGTTGTGCGAATCGCTGTAAAAATAACTGGTTTCAAACTCAGCCAAGGTCTGGCCGCGCGCAGCTAACCATTCATTCAGACGTGTCACT
>CAKZJM010000038.1 GCA_936943315.1 uncultured Methylophilus sp.
AGGTGTACCCACATAGCTTTCCTTGTTTATTCAAGTCTGACTCATTCACTACGTTTTGAGCCTAACAGATATCCTATCAGTAAACCCACGCCAGCGGCTACGAGCACCGTGCCCAGCGGATGTTCCTGCACGGTATCTACCGTTTTGCCTTTAATGGATTGGTAGGTTTCGCTTACTTCGCGCTGAACTTGTTCTTTTACGCGGCCAGCTTTAGAAGCCATGGCTGCCACGTTCTCTTCATTGGTCAAACGGTCAATGTTGGCTTTAAGGCTGTGGATCAGTTCTTTTGCTTTATCCTGAGTAGTGTCGGCCGTGTCATTAACGGCATCCAGCAAGTCGTTGGCAGTAGTTTTCACCTGCGCAGCAATTTCTTCTATGGCCTGGTCAGATTTTTTGGCCAAACGGTCAGTCGTATTTTCAACGTTATCTTTAGAAAAATTAAACATTTTCAAACTCCTTATTGAATCGTGATTACAAAAGAAAACTTTTATTGAGGCTGCATCAAGTAAGACATCAAGACTCATTAAAGTGTTTTCAGCACACCGCCATCTTACGGACTCCTGATTTCCATCCCTATCAGCTAGGCACCGATATCGCAGTCAGAATTTTCTGACAGGAGTATTAATGCGGTAATCTTTCATGTTTACGTTGCTGACTATCCACAACATCGTTATGATGCGCTAAGTGCATTGTGAACAATACAAGAAAAACGTTACCTCGGATCGCCTGAATTTTCAATCTTCTCGACTGTGATGAATAAAGTCAGAACCCACCTCATTGCCATGCTTGACCGGCTGGAAAGAGTCAGTGATACCTTTGGTGGTAACACTGTGGCTTTGCTCACCGTCAGTTTATTGTTGGCGGCAGCCATGCTGGTAGTGAATGACCGGTTTATTGTGAATACCCGTCAGAAAACAGATGTATTGACCATGCTGGACCAGTTGTTGATCGAGACCTGGAAAATACAATCTAATCTTGCCGTGGCCGAAAGCTCCCAGCGGGGTTACCTGCTGACGCGGTCAGATAATTATTTCGAGCCGTATGACGAGGCGACCGGGCAGATCAGCGAGCAATTGCAAAATATCAATACCTTGCTTAACCATACTAACCTGGTCAAGCATGCCGAGATACAAAATACCATGAGCGAGCTCATGGGCAGTATTGCCAAAAAATCAGCTGAGATGAGCGTGACTATCGATTTCGCCAAAAAACGCCAGTTTGACAAGGCGCTAGCGGTGGTTCGGCTGGATTCTGGCATCAAGGAAAGCCGTAATATCGAACTCCTCTCTCGCCGCTTTGAGCAACAGGTGCTGAATTACCGCGTCGAACTGGAAGATACGCGGAATACCATGCGGCGCATGATGCGCTGGTTTGTCATGGCTTGCCCACTGATTTTTGTCTCATTAGTGGTGCTGGTTATCCGCCGCCTGTTACGCGAATTGGCAGAGAAAGCAAACCTGTATGTCCGTTTGACAGATGAAAATGCCGAATATGAACGGAATATCCAGGGTCTTACCACCTCCTTGCAGCGCCAGGCGTTGCAGGCGCAAACCAATATTGAACGTGAGCGCTATCAGTTATCGCGTGAGCTGCATGACGAACTGGGGTCTTTGTTGACCGCCATTAAGATGGATATTTCCTGGGCCATCAAGCATTTAAAGGATGACATGCCGCAGGTCACCGAAAAGCTGAAGAAAACCAATCAATACCTCGACCGCAGTATCAACTTCAAGCGCGAGATTGTCCAGAACCTGCATCCTTCAATGATCAAGAGTTTTGGTTTGATCGCTTCTTTGCAAAACCTGGTAGATGAAGCGGCTGCACGTAATCACTGGCAATTGGATGTGATTATGCCGGAGCGTGAAATGTTGATTAATGAAACACTGAGCTTGATTATTTACCGGCTGGTGCAAGAAAGCCTCAACAATTGCAGTAAATATGCCAAGGCCAGCCAGGTCACTATTCATTTGATTCATGACGAGCAGAATATCAAGCTCGAAATTGTCGATGATGGCATCGGCTTTGAACTGGGCAACCTGACCACTAGCAATACGGGCATTAGTGGCATGCGCAATCGTGTCGAGTCTATTGGTGGCCATTATGAAGTCAGCAGCGCGCCTGGCGAGGGCACCAGCACCCGTGTTTTACTCCCCTTCCTGAAAGTTGATCCCGCCTAGCCACTGGTTTGTAGTCATATTCTGACAGTGGATTCAGCCATTGGACGACTGACCTGTTTGTACTCCTTTATTAACATGGCAACACATATACAAAACAACCAAAATGTTTTGTAAAAAGCGTGAAAAAGGAGACGCATATGTTAATGTCAAAATACAAACAAGCAGTAGTCTTTGGCGGCCTGTTGGCAACAACCATCACATTAAACGCGTTTGCGTTCGATCTTGAAGAAGTACAAAACGGCGATAAGCCTTACTCCGAAGAATTTAAGGCATTGGACAAAAATGCGAATAACACCTTAACTTGGGCTGAAGTACAGCAAGACAAAGGCGTTAAGCAGAAAGATTTCAAAGCCTTTGACCAAGATAAAGACGGCACATTGAGCTACGAAGAATATGCCGAGCTTAAAACCAAAACAAGCCAAAAAGCGATTAAAGGCGCGATGTCAGACAGCTGGATTACCACCAAGGTAAAAGCCCGCCTGCTCGAAGAAGAATCCTTGAAGTCGCTCAAAATCAGTGTTGAAACCCACAAAGGCGAAGTCTTGCTGAGTGGTTTTGTGAACGACTCTACGTTAAAAGCCAAAGCTGAAGAATTGGTAGCGACGGTTGAAGGCGTGAAGTCTGTCAAAAATGCGATTGTGGTAAAAGGTTAATTACACCCCCTTGCAAGCTACTTTTTCTCTCCCAAGTACGTAGCTTGCTCTTTTTTTTCCGGCGGGTTGTTCACAAGTGTTGACGGATTCATCCTCTGTGTGACTCGAACAACTCGCCACCTGTACAACAGAAAGGACACATCATGAATAAGATGAACCGTTATCTGATGACAACCCTGTTTGCAACTAGCCTGTTATTAGGTGGGTCAAGCGCCTTCGCTGCCAATGGCGAAGCGATGTACAAATTCCTGCCGAGTGATACCGTTGTCGACAATGTGAAAAATACGCTCCAGAGTCATGGCATTGATGTCTCTGCGCTGCAGGTGGATGCAGATGCGCAAGGTGTCGTGCAATTAAAAGGTGAAGTGGCTTCTAAACAAGAAGTTGAAAACATCACTCAAATTGCCAAGCAGGCCGACGGTGTGTATGCCGTTCTGGGCGCCATGCGCTATGAAACAGGGGATGTCGTGCCCGTTTCTTCACCAGAGGCGTTAGGCAACACCATGGAAGCGCCAGCAGCAGGCACAGAAGCACCTGCCGCTGCGGCTGATACTCAGCCACCGCAAATGGATGCGCAATGAACTGACCGGGAGACAGCGTTCTCCCGGGGCTTGACGAGACAGGAGTTAGTGATGCTCGGGCACCACATGTCGACCGGATTCGTACTCAACCTGATTGGCTTGTCGGATGAATAACAGCTGGTCTGTTGCAAATCCCAGGGCTTTGGCTTTGGCCATCAGATGTTGTTTGATCGGGTAAGTCAGCTGTGGTGTACGTGACAATATCCATAAGTAATCCCGTCCACTGCTGACTAACACATAATTATAATAAGGCTGGTCGAGTTCGAGGATGTTGTATTCGCCGTAAAAAGGGCCGAAGAAAGACACTTTCAAACGCCCGGTACGACTGCCATCGGCGTTTGGCGGATCCACAAATTTGGCCTTGCCTATCGCCTCACTCCAATCATTTTTTTCTGTATCGAAGCCGCGATTTACCACTTTTAATGTGCCATCCTCTGCCAGGCTATAGTTCGCCGTGACCTGTTCCAGCCCTTTTTCGAAACGATTATCCAACCGTGCAATCTCATACCATGTGCCGACATATTGTGCCGGATCAAAACTCCGTACAATGGATTGTTCAGCCTCTGGCGACATGGCTTCTGAGCAGCCGCTCAATGTCAGCAATAGGGTGAGGTAAAATATAGAGCGTAAATGTTTTATGAGCATGAGTAATAGGTGAAGTCGTTCGTTCACTAAAAATAAACAATGTCTGGAAAGACAATTTAAAATAACACAAATTCAATCAAGGGAAACAAATGAAGGTGTTCTATCGTTATGTCTGGTGCGTGCTGGCCCTGTGGTCAACACAAGTGTTGGCAGATAACCTGGAAACAGGGCTGGGCGGCGGCATAGGCGCTGCTGCGGGCACTGCTGTGGGGAGTGTGTTAGGTGGCAGCACGGGTGAAGTCATTGGTGGCGCAGTAGGTGGTGGCCTCGGCGGTGCAGCGACCACAGGCCGGGCTGGTCGTACGGGTGCCGTGTTGGGCGGTGCAGCGGGCGGCGCGACGGGTGCTATTGTGGGCCGTCAAGTCAGTGGTACTACTGCTGGCGCTGTGATTGGCGCCGGTGCGGGTGGCGCAGGCGGTGCGGTATTGGGCAAGGCCATTGATGAACCGGATCCATACCAAAAAAGTTATCGCGGAAAAAAATGGAAAAAGCATGGGCATCATCATGGCCGCGGTCATCGCGGACATGACTAAACGCGTATTCGCCTAAGAAACCGAAAGTACTACCAGAGACGGAGGAGTCATCATGAAAATATGGATTATCAGTGCCAGTTTGTGCTGCTTTAGCGTCTTGGCCCAGGCACAAAGTTGCAATCACAAAAACGTTGCTGCCAGTGGGGTTGGGGGTGCTGCCGGCTCGGCCATTGGGGCAGTGATGCTTGGCCCTGCCGGTGAAGTGCTGGGCGGTGCAGTGGGTGGCGCAGTCGGCAGCGTAGTCGCGAACGGCGGCAAAACGCAACCTTCTACCATGCTCGGTGGCGCCGTAGGTGGTGCGGGTGGCGCGATTCTCGGCCGTGGGTTGGGCGGTGGCAGGCTGCTTGCTGTGGTAGGGGCTGGCCTGGGGAGTGCGGGCGGCGCTTGCATGGCACAACAGGCTTATGCCGGAAAAGGTCGTCAGGTGGGTCACGTAAAGAAACACTCGGCTAACAACGCAACCGCCAAAGCGCAGAAGTTGCTGGGAAGCTAAAGCTTAAGCCTGTAACGAAGGATATCAAGTCACAGACGTGTTGGGTGATTAGCGCTGGGTCAACTTTTTGAGTTGATACATCAGCGCATCGCCTTCCAGCAAAAGCTGTTCAATCGATTTTGG
>CAKZJM010000039.1 GCA_936943315.1 uncultured Methylophilus sp.
ATACCAAAATAGAATATCAGGTGAAATCAGCCATAGATGAACCTGTGGCCTTTATGAGTCGTGTGGGTAGTACAGAACAACGTAAAGAGCTTGATCGTTTATTCGCTTTGTTTGCAGATAAGAAAACTGAAGATGCTGAAATTGTCGCTACTCTTTTTGCTGCATGGAATGACTTTTTGTTGAGTGGAGTGTCACCGACTGATGAGCAGATTATTCAAGAAGTCCGTGAGCAGTGGCACCCAGCAAAAGCCAAATTTACCCCTGAGCAGTTAAAGCATTGGTTGGATTGGATGCGAGATAACAGCATTGTTCCAACGGGTGAAGGTTCTAAAACGATTTATCAGCAGAATCTTTTACAATAAGCCTATGACTCAGTTAATTCTTTATACCAGTGAAGATGGTTTAGCTCAGGTTCAATTGCGAGCTGAACAGGGGACAGTTTGGCTGAGTCAACTTGAGATGGCTGAGCTTTTTCATACGACAAAACAGAATATTGCCAAGCATTTAAAAGCGATCTTTTCTGAGAAGGAATTGAGCGAAGAAGCAGTTGTCAACTATTGGTTGACAACTGCTTCTGATGGTAAAAGTTATCGGGTAGCTCACTACAACTTGGATGCCATCTTAGCTGTCGGTTATCGCGTCCGCTCACCACGTGGTGTGCAATTTCGCCGTTGGGCGAGTACCGTGTTGGCAGAGTACTTGCGCAAGGGCTTTGTCATGGATGACGAGCGCCTTAAAAATCCTGATGGTCGCCCAGATTATTTTGATGAAATGCTGGAGCGTATCCGTGATATCCGGGCTTCGGAAAAGCGGTTTTATCAAAAAGTACGCGATCTGTTTGCGCTGGCGAATGATTACGACAAAACCGATCAAGCCACGCAGCAATTTTTTGCGACCGTGCAAAACCTCTTGCTGTACGCAGTCACGCAAAAAACTGCTGCTGAGATCATTCTTACGCGGGCTAACCCTGACGATGCAAATTTTGGTTTGTTGGCCTGGAAAGGCGCACAAGTGCGCAAGCAGGATATTGTGGTTGCCAAGAATTATCTGACCGAGGACGAGATTGATACGCTCAACCGCTTGGTGGTGATCTTTCTGGAAACAGCTGAGTTACGTGCCAAGCGCCAAACAATTACGAATATGGCTTTTTGGCAGGAGAATGTAGGACAGATTATTAACAGCAACGGCTTTCCGCTATTGAGTGGTGCTGGCTCTGTTAGCCATGCACGTATGGAGACGAAAGTTGGTGAGTTATTTGCTGAATATGATCAGCGCCGCAAGCGGCAGGAGGCGCAAGCGGCTGATTTGCAAGATGAAGCAGAACTTAGTGCTTTGGAAAAAAGAATCAAAAACCGCTCGGGCAAGTAAGCATCAGTGATGTGAGTACTTCTGAAATGGTCTTTCTAGATGTGTATGTATGAGTGCACTATCAATTTAAATACTCAGGATTTGCTGAAATCTATACATATCCACTTTGACATGTATAAAAAATGACGATTTTTATACATGTTGATGGCAGTGACATAAGATTTTTATGCTGATAGAAAACTACAACCACCCGCGGAGAAATCAACGCCCTTAAAGGCACCACAGTCCTAGAATTTGGGACCAGCTGGTGTGACTACTAAGGCCGCGCAACCTACAATCATCTCTGAACCGGCGCATTTCCCAAATATCCAGGCATTAAAATTTGAAATCAAAAAAGCCGCTTAAACAATACAATATACCATTGGACGAATATGCAATATACAAATAGACGATGTGGTGATATGCAATTGGACGAGATATTTAATAGTTAATCAATAGCTCATAAAAATAGTGGCTACATATAATCACTACATGAGGGCAACACTACAAGCTGCATTGACAGATGATCGCCCATGATGCAGTTACGATGATGATCAAATGGAAAATCAAGAACCCACCCGCGAAGAAATAAACGCCCTCAAAAGCGCCACCTTGCTGGAATTTGGCGCTACTTGGTGCGGCTACTGCAAGGCCGCGCAATCTACAATTACTTCTGAGTTAAGTCATTTTCCAAATATCCGCCACATTAAAATCGAAGATGGCAAAGGCCGAAGGTTGGGACGCTCATTTCAGGTGAAGTTATGGCCGACGCTGATTTTTATGAAAGATGGTGTTGAGCTTAAGCGCTTGGTGAGGGAGATTGATGCGGGTGAGTTGAGGTTAGGGCTTGCGTTAATTACCGCCGATCAGGCGCCTTTATAGAATGCCCTTTTAAATGGCATCTTTCCACGAGGCTTGCATATCAATTTCATCGAATGATTTGGGTTTGCTAAACAAATAACCTTGCACCACGTTGCAGTCGCAACCTTGTAAGTATCTGGCTTGTTCAGCCGTTTCTACACCTTCTGCCACCAGTTCTTTTTTCAGGCTTTTTGCCATTGAAATAATGGCTTGCACAATGAGTTTGTGGTCATTGTTGTCGGCGATGCCTTGCACGAATGACTGGTCAATTTTGATCTCGCTCACTGGGAATTTGCTTAAATAGCTGAGGGCAGAATAGCCGGTGCCGAAGTCATCGAGGGAGATTCTGAAGCCCATCTTGTCGAGCGCTTTTAAGGTTTTGGTAATGTGTTGGCTGTCGCTGAGCAGCAGGCTTTCGGTGATTTCTAGCGTGATCCATGCGGGATCACATTTGGTTTTTTTGAGTAAGTGGTTGATGGCGTTGAGCAGGTTGTTATGGATAAACTGCCGGCTCGATAAATTGATGGCGACGGTGATGGGGTCTTTGCGGCCGGTGTTCCAGCGGACGGCATCTTTAAAGGCGGTTTGCATGATCCATTCGCCGATTTCGATAATAAAGCCTGAATCTTCGGCGATGCCGATAAAGCGGTTGGGCGGGATCATTTCGCTGTTGTTGCGGTGCCATCTGATGAGGGCTTCTACGCCGACGATGTTGCCAGTCTCAAGATTCACTTGTGGCTGGTAGTGCAGCAAAAATTCGTCGTGTTGCAGGGCACGGCGCAGCGAGTGCTCTATGTCTATGCGCTCTATGGTGGTTTGCGATAAGTCGGCTGAGTAAAACTGGTAGTTGTTTCTGCCTTGTTTTTTGGCCTGGTACATGGCGATATCTGAATATTTCACAATATCGCTGACTTCACTGCTTTGTTCGGGGCAGATGACGATGCCGATACTGGCGGACAAAAACAACTCGGTGCCGCGGATGAGGATGGGCTCTTTGATGGCCTCAAGCACTTTTTTGGCGACCAGGGCTGCATTTTTAGGGTCACCCACTTCACTCAACACGATGGCAAATTCGTCGCCACCCAGGCGGGCCACGGTATCTGTCGAGCGCAGTGAGCGCTCAATGCGCCTGGCCATTTCGTAGAGCAGCAGGTCGCCTTCGGCGTGGCCTAGCAAATCATTCACGGCTTTAAAGCCATCTAAATCGAGCATTAAAAACGCAAAAGACGACTCAGACTGACGCGTTTGTTTGAGGCAGTGATCGAGTACTTCGAGCAAAGAGATGCGGTTGGGCAGCTGGGTGATGGCGTCAAAATAGGCCAGGTGGTGGATACGGTCCAGGTGTTCGTATGACTGCGTCATGTCTTGCCCGATGGCGATGACGGCTTGCACTTCGTGGTTGGCGTTGAATTCTGGCGTGAGCACGGTGTGCATGATTTTGTGCCTGCCATCGGCCGCGGTGAGCTTGAAGGCCACATGCTGGTTTTCGCCACTCTGAAACACTTCCTGAATACTTTTCTCAAGGGCGAGGCCAGAGTCACCGCCGGGATATTGTGAGGGCTTTTTGCCGATCAGGGTGATGGCATCGACTTCATAAAACAGTGTGTTGGCATTGTTGAGAAAAATACGCTCGCAGGCACGGTTGTATTTGGCGATACAGTTGGAAGAGTTTTCGACTATGGATTGGTATTCGTTTTCTTTCTGGATATCTTCGGTGATGTCACGCGCATAACCGAGCGTGCCCACCACTTGGCCGTCTACAATGACGGAAGATTTGTAAGACTCTATCCAGTAATATTCGCCTTCTGCGTTTTTAATCGGCACATTCACCGCACTCGGGGTAGAGCTCAGCATGGCGCGTTGATCGCCATCCACATATTCTTGCGCCAGGTCGGGCGGGAAAAAATCAAAATCGGTTTTACCAATGAGCTCGGCACTGGATTTCACACCTACCATGTTGGCATAGGCCGTGTTTGCCACCAGGATCCGGCTGTTAACATCCTTGAGCCAGACCATAAAGGGAAAGTTATCAATCAATGTTTGAATGTATTGATTGCTTTCAATAGGTGGAGTGTTTATGTGTTTCATACCATGCACAAATCTCTTGGTCTAAGGCGCCCTTTGTCTTCCTGCATAAAAAGTATTTCTATCAATGTTTTCGGCCATATTTAATTTTTCTTAAATATCAACGCCTTGAGTCCTTGGCCAGGTGTGCCAACGCACGCAAGTTAAAGCCCTCAGCTGTCTCGTGCTGAAATAAGCCCAATAAAAAAAGGCTCTACAAAGAGCCTTTTTTGCATGCGTTTATTGGCTAGCACAAATCATCCAGGCTGGTGGGTTCGCAAATGCGCGACTCTTCTTTTTCTGCGCGCATTTTTTTAGCCATCTCGTAGCTCATTCTCCTGAGCCGCATGACTGAGCCTAAAGGACGGTGCGATTTAATGCCATGCCAGGGTGAGAACAACATACCTTCATCGACCACGTGCGAACGGTAAGGGCTCCAGGCAATTTGCGGTTTGGCGGTGATGCGTGCCACGGGGACGTAAGGCGAGGTTTCTTCAGACCAGATGACGGTGGAGTCTTCAATCGGCATTTTGTGAATGTCTGTGCAAAGCTGCACGCGCATCTCCCACACGGCGGTGTTAGAAATAAAGAAATCCACAATGGATTTTCTGAGGCCGTCTGAGGCGTAGAGGTCTATCGGTTTGTTGGTGAGTGCGATGAGCTCGGGGGCGATGGGCACAAAAGCGATTTTAGCCATGTAGTGGCCGTACATGATGGGGTCCTGGCTAAAGTAGGTTTCGCCGAGGATGTTGGTTTCTTGCGCTTGTTGCAGGTTTTTAATTAGAGTTTGCTGGCCGCTCCTGAGTGAATCTATCAGTTTGGCGGTGGAACGGAAAATCTGCGATAAAAAATGCCTGAACTCGGTGGTGGTTTCTGGCGTGCAGGCGATGTGTTTGAGGTTAGACAAAAACACTTGCACGC
>CAKZJM010000040.1 GCA_936943315.1 uncultured Methylophilus sp.
TCAATACCCGCGATTCACAGCTGGGTCGCGGCGAGCCGGTAGAAGATGCGGCGCAAGTGATTTCGCGCATGAGTGATATCGTGATGATCCGCACATTTGAGCAAAGCATCATCGAGCGTTTTGCGCAAAATTCGCGCGTGCCGGTCATTAATGGCCTGACCAACGAATATCATCCATGCCAGATTCTGGCGGATATATTTACCTTTATTGAACACCGTGGTTCGATTCAGGGCAAAACCGTGGCGTGGATTGGCGACAGCAATAATGTCTGCAATACCTGGCTGCAAGCCGCAGAAGTGCTGGACTTTAATGTGCATGTCTCCACACCGCCCGGCTATGAAGTGGAACCTGAGCGCGCCAACCTGTATGGCACTTCCCATTTCGAGTCATTTACTGACCCGATGGAAGCGGCACGTGGCGCTGACTTGGTGACGACTGACGTCTGGACCTCAATGGGCTTTGAAGCAGAAAACGAAGAGCGTCGTAAAGACTTTGCTGACTGGCAAGTGGATGCCGACATGATGAAGGTCGCCAAGGCTGATGCGGTGTTTATGCATTGCCTGCCTGCGCACCGCGGCGAAGAAGTCTCTGCCGAAGTGATCGACGGCAAACAAAGCGTCGTGTGGGATGAAGCAGAGAACAGATTGCATACACAAAAAGCGTTGATGGAATTTTTGTTGTTGGGCAAGGTTTGATTTTTCACCACAGAGATACAGAGAGCACAAAAGTAATTTTCTCTGTGCTCTCTGTGTCCTCTGTGGCTAAAATTTTTAGTTGTAACGCTGGCATGCAGTCTTAATCATGCGTATCAGCTAGGCGTCACAGCAAACGTTACGCCAAAAACATGTGTAAGCCACAGAGGCCACAGAGATTAAGTGATTTTCTTGATGTTCTCTGTGTCTCTGTGCTTCAGTGGTAAAAATATTTTTATGGAAATATAACTTCAATGAGCGATATTAAAAAAGCAGTATTGGCCTATTCTGGCGGCCTGGACACATCCGTGATTTTGAAATGGTTGCAAGACACCTACCAATGTGAGGTGGTGACCTTTACGGCCGACCTTGGCCAAGGCGAGGAGCTGGAACCGGCCCGCGAAAAAGCCAAGAAGTTCGGCGTCAGCGAAATTTACATTGATGACCTGCGCGAAGAGTTTGTGCGTGATTTCGTGTTCCCGATGTTCCGCGCCAACACGGTGTATGAAGGGGAGTACCTGTTAGGGACGTCGATTGCCCGTCCATTAATCGCCAAACGCCTGATTGAAATCGCCAATGAAACCAAAGCCGACGCGATCTCACATGGCGCAACTGGTAAAGGTAACGACCAGGTGCGTTTTGAGCTTGGCGCTTATGCCTTGAATCCGAATATCAAAATCATCGCTCCATGGCGTGAATGGGATCTGCTCTCCCGCGAAAAATTACTGGCCTATGCTGAAAAGCACGATATCCCAGTCGAAATGAAACATAAGCAAGGCGGCAGTCCATATTCCATGGATGCTAACTTGCTGCACATTTCTTACGAAGGCCGTCACCTTGAAGACCCGGCAGCAGAAGCCGAAGAAGATATGTGGCGCTGGACCGTTTCGCCAGAAAAAGCACCGGATGCCGCGGAATATCTGGATATCGAGTTCAAGAATGGTGACATTGTCAGCCTGAATGGCAAACCGATGAAGGCCCATGAAATTCTGGCCGAATTGAACAGTATCGGCGGTAAACACGGTATTGGCCGTTTGGACCTGGTGGAAAACCGCTATGTCGGCATGAAATCACGTGGTTGCTATGAAACGCCTGGCGGCACCATCATCCTCAAAGCGCACCGTGCGATTGAAAGTATCACACTGGACCGCGAAGTAGCACATTTGAAAGATGACCTGATGCCGCGTTACGCCAGCCTGATTTACAACGGCTACTGGTGGAGCCCTGAGCGTGTCGCCTTGCAAACCTTGATCGACCATACGCAGGCCACCGTGAATGGCTGGGTGCGCGTCAAGCTCTATAAAGGCAATGTGATTGTGGTGGGCCGTGACAGCAAAACGGATTCACTGTTTGACTCTACCATTGCGACGTTTGAAGACGACAAAGGCGCTTACGACCAGAAAGATGCAGGCGGCTTTATCAAGCTGAATGCCTTGCGCATGCGTATCGCTGCCAACCTTCACAACCGCAAAAAATAACACTATGGCTAGCCGACGCGTCATTGCCTATGATTCCACCCTGCGTGATGGCGCGCAGGCGCAGGGAGTCTCGTTTTCAGTTGAGGATAAGCTCAAGGTTGTTCAACGCCTGGACCAACTGGGCATCGGCTATATTGAAGCGGGCAACCCGGGCTCTAATCCAAAAGATCTGGAGTTTTTCGCGCGCGTTGGCGAATTGACATTACAGCACGCCAAAATCATTGCTTTTGGCAGCACACGCCGTATCGGTATCACCGCTGCGGAGGATAAAAACCTGCAATCGCTCTTATCAGCCAATACCGAAGCGGTGGCGATTTTTGGCAAAAGCTGGGACTACCAGGTCACCGACATTTTGCGGACGACCTTGCAAGAAAACCTGGCGATGATTGGTGACACCATTGCTTACCT
>CAKZJM010000041.1 GCA_936943315.1 uncultured Methylophilus sp.
ATTGCCAGAAACAATGCGTCAAGGCTGGGTACGCCAAACCGGCGTAGTCCTGTTTTTTGCCTTATTGGCGCTGGCTGTGATGTCTATCGCAGCTGTGGCGCTCATCAGGAGCGTCGATACTAACTCCCTTCTGTCTGGCAACGTGGTATACCGTCAATCCGCTACGACAACGTCAAATGTTGCTCTAGAGGGCATTGCTCAAAATATCGCGACCAGCATCACATTAGCCAATAGTCTAACCCATCATCCTGCACAAGGTTACTATGCAAATTGCAGCCAGTTTGATGCGCAACCCGATGCGCTGGTGTGCGATGGCAGTCAATTAACGACGGTGACATGGAGCAATGCTAACAGCAGCCTTGCCCCGAACCAGACCGACGGGAATGATGAAATTCATAATGGGATAGACCGCCAGGGCAATGAAATTCGGTATGTGGTCGAACGCATGTGTAATTACAGCGATGCCGAAATCAATTCCGGTAGCGCTCCTGTGGATTCAGCACGCTGCATGATGGCCAGCTCGCCAAGCAATGGTGAAAACTGCTCAAAGAATGTTCCTAACAGCCCTTATTTTAAACCCTGTGTCGCCAGCTCAGACTCTCCCTTATACCGAATCACATTGCGTATTGCCGGGCCTAAAAATTCGGTCACTTTTATGCAATCCTTTATCTCCAACTGATGGGTGAAATGATGAAAAGCCAATCCTGGATTAAACAGTTTCTATGCCTGTGCTTCATGCTCCCAGGCATTTTGCAGGCAGAATTTCTGGATTTGGCGACGATGCCATTACAGACTTCAGGCACTTCGGATGTGAAACCGAATTTGATGTTTGTATTGGATAACTCTGGGAGCATGGGGTTTAATTACACCCCTGACTGGGCTGCTGATGATCTGAGTGGACGTACATATTACAACTCCAGAGGCGTTCTAACGACTTATGACGTGGAAGACTGGTTGTTTAGCAATTCTGCATTTAATACCCAATTTTATGATCCACAGGTGAATTACACGACGCCTCTCAATTATTTGGGCGTGAGTTTAGCCAATAAAACTTCGTATAGTAGTTTTTCTGAGAGCGTCACCACTTTTTATGGTAGCTACACTCGCGGATCTTCTGCCTATTATTTTGCTTTTGTCCCTGGTGAATATTGCACCACTCCAGCATTGACCAGTTGTGAGATTTCAAAAACAGCTACTGCTTCCAACAAATATCCCGCCACCATTCGATGGTGTAATTCATCTGCCGCGGCTGGCAAAAGGATACTGGGCACGACGGGAGGGGTGCAGGATCGTTGCCAGGCAATACAAAATAAAGTGACGACAGTGAACGATAGCAACACCTATGCCTATTTGAGACAACCAAAGGCAACTTACAGCCTGACCTTCAATACAACAGGGTCCGTGAGCGTCACTAGCGTAAAAATTAATAACATTGAGTTATTGTCTTCTGCCACCTCTTCTAGTTCAAATGCTTCTACAGTCGCTAGTCGCGTTAGGTCTAATATCTGTACCACCGCGTTGAGTGGTAACTGTAAGCTGGCGGGCAATACCGTTTCGAGTTTGAGTGGTAGTAGTTTCAATATTACTACTCTCGGGCGACCCAGTGAATCCATCAAGCCCTATCCAAGTGACTTTTTCTGGCTCGGGCGGCAGTTATACGGCTACACTGGCAACGCCTAGCTCAAGTGATATTCCGGGCAGTCTTGTGTATCAGGAAATCACCTCTGGTAAAACGTATGCTGCGCCAGGCTCGAGCTCTAAAGGTTTGGATCGTACAGATTGCGCAGGAACGGTGTGTACTTATGATGAAGAGTATACGAACTTCGCTAACTGGGTTACTTATTATCGGACCCGTATGCTATCGATGAAAACTGCGGCCAGCCAAGCATTCAAGGCATTAGATTCGCGCTATCGCGTCGGTTTCGTCACCATTAATAGTGCATCCTCAAATTATTTGGCCTTGGCTCCGTTTGACGCTACGCAAAAACGCTTGTGGTACGACAAACTGTTTGCTGTTTCCGCAAGCGGCGGTACGCCTTTACGTACTGCACTTTCCAGTGTGGGGAGGCATTTTGCCGGGAAAAAAACATTAGGCAATGATGACCCCATGCAATATGCCTGCCAGCCTAACTTTACCTTATTAACTACCGATGGGTACTGGAACGATACTACAAACCCAACTGGGATTAATGGAACGGCCATTGGTAATATGGATGGTACTAAAAATGGCGTGAATACGCCGACCCCACAGTTTGACAGCAGTAATAAATCAAATACCCTGGCAGATACCGCAAAGTATTTCTATGATACTGATATGCGGGACAGCACCTTTTCTAATTGTACTGGCGCCCTAGGCACGTCTGTATGTGGCACAGTGAACGATTATCAAACACAAAATATGGTCACCTTAACGTTGGGTCTTGGTATAGATGGTACGCTGCTTTACAGCGACGATTATAAAACCCAAGCGGTCGGAGATTTTAAAGACCTCACATTAGGAACAAAAAACTGGCCTGATCCCACAAAAGCTGAAAATGGGACGCGTATTGATGATTTGTGGCATGCTGCCGTCAATGCTGGCGGTACTTATTACAGCGCAAGCAATCCTAAGCTTTTGCGAGAGTCCCTGGCCAAAGGCTTGTCAGAAATTAAATCTATACAAGGTGCCAGTGCGGCAGCGGCGGCCAGTAGTTTAGCACCTACCACAGGAGATAACTTTCAATATGTCGCCAGTTATCAATCAGTAAAGTGGACAGGAAACCTGGAGGCGCGCACCGTCAATACGACTTCTTTGCAAACCTCTGAAACGGCCATTTGGTGTGTGGAGAATGTTGCTGCAGATTCCTGTTCCAGCCCGGCTGTTTCTTACACTGGGCCAGATGGCAATTTA
>CAKZJM010000042.1 GCA_936943315.1 uncultured Methylophilus sp.
ACTCATCGGTACGGAAAGAATTGGCACGGATAGCAATCGTCACCCGCTCATTAACCTTACGCAACTTGGGCAACTCCTGGCGCAGCAAGGTGCGGCTCATTTCTTTCTGGCGGCAGCCATCTTCCAGGTCAAAAATCAGCGTATGCGCGTTGGTGAAATGGGCATGCTTGACCATGCGATTGGCCGCTTGTTCCATGTCCTCGTATATGCCAAGACTGGGCGCATACTTAACCGGTGGGTAATACAGCTGTATGCCGGGCCAGTAATCTCCTAAGGCTCTGGCATCCAGCGCAATTGGCTCTTCTCCCATATGCTGACTCATGCTGTTTCCTGTTCTGCCGTGGGACGGCTGGCTCTTAATTTTTCAAGGATGGCTGCCGATTGCGCCATGCCGGGTTGTGGGTTGACGCCCTGGATCAAGTCCCAGAACACGTTATCGGGCAGCTCAAGCAGCGCATCCAGTTGTTCCATTTCAGCCAGCGTCAGGCCACTAAAATGCTCACTGACAAACCGTTGCAACACGATGTCCAGCTCCAGCATGCCCCGGCGGCAACGCCATGCCAGGCGCCGTTGTTCTGCTTCACGTAAAATTTCAGCATTCAACATCATCTGCTCCTATAACACCTTGATGCCAAAGATTTTCTTGCCAGGCCCTTTTTTGTCAGATTTGCCTTCGGCATGGGTTTTGGCTTTTTCAATCTTGAGGTCTTTAATCGCTGCAATCGCCGCATTTGGATTGAGCTTTTTCGGGCAGACATCCGTACAGTTCATGATGTTGTGGCAACGATATAAACGGTAAGGGTCTTCCAGGTTCTCCAGACGCGCATCCTGTTCCTGGTCACGGCTGTCGGCAATAAAGCGGTATGCCTGCATGAGCCCTGCCGGACCGACAAACTTGTCCGGGTTCCACCAGAAACTGGGGCAAGACGTCGTACAAGCGCCGCACAAAATACACTCATACAAGCCATCCAGCTTGGCACGGTCTTCCGGGCTTTGCAGCCGCTCGGTGTCAGGCGGTGTGTCATGGTTTTGCAGATACGGCATCACGGAATGATAGTTATCGAAAAACTGCGTCATATCGACCACCAGGTCACGGATCACCGGCAGGCCAGGCATGGGGCGCAACACCACAGGCTCCTGCAGCTCATTAAGCTTGGTGATGCAGGCCAGCCCGTTTTTGCCATTGATATTCATGGCATCACTGCCACACACACCTTCGCGGCATGACTTACGCATGCTCAACGTTTCGTCCAGCTCTTTAATACGCATCAAGGCATCCAGCAACATCTGGTCGCTGTCTTCCAGTTGGACATCGTAGTCCTGCATATAAGGCTTTTTATCTACGTCAGGATTGAATCGGTAAATTGAGAAACGCATATCAATACACCCTTTTTTTCAATTCAAATGGTTCTACCGTCAGCGGTTTCAAACGCACGGGTTTATAAGCCAGCTTTTGCTCATGGGCAAAGTACAGCGAATGAGTGAGCCACTTTGTATCGTCGCGCTCAGGATAATCTTCGCGGGCATGGGCACCACGGCTTTCCTGGCGGGCATGTGCGGCCTGCATGGTCGCCAGCGCAACTTGCATCAGGTTATCTAGTTCCAGCGCTTCGACCCGCGCAGTGTTAAACACTTTGCTTTTGTCGGTGATTTTTAAGTACTGTGCACGCTGTGCAACTTGCTGAATGGCATCAACCCCTTCTTCCAGTAATTCGGGGAAGCGGAACACACCGCAATGTTTTTGCATGGTTTGGCGCATCGCCAGACCAACTTCAGACACCTTTTCGCCATCACTATCACTCTCGAGTCGACTTACGCGTGCCAGCGTGGCATCTGCAGCATTGGCTGGTAATGGTTTACGCGCTTTGTCCGCAGCGATAGCAGCGGCCATCTTGTCCCCCGCCGCCTTGCCAAATACGACCAGATCCAACAATGAGTTTGAGCCCAGGCGATTGGCTCCATGCACCGAAACACACGCGCACTCGCCGACTG
>CAKZJM010000043.1 GCA_936943315.1 uncultured Methylophilus sp.
GCCACCAATGACGATGCCAATAACGGCGACACCTTCCGTAAAGGCATGCTGGATTTTGTGGCCCGCTATCAGCGTGAAAAGAAAAACGTCTTTATCACGTTTGTGAACCCGTCAGAAGAGCCTAAGTTGGCTCAAGAGGCGGGTGTCAAAGTCGATGGCGAAACCATCGTCGAGTACAACAAACGCAGCGAACACATCACGCCGCCCTTTGCCGAGCAGGAAATGACCAACTTGCTGGTACGGTTGTCGCGCACCAATAACCAGCCAGTGATGTATCTGGATGGACATGGTGAGCGTTTGCTGCAAGGGCTCAAAAATCATGACCTGGGTGAATTTGGCAAGCAACTCGAAAGCAAAGGCTTCAAATTTGCCAACCCGGACCTGACCATCGCCCAGGCTGTGCCTGCCAATGGTGCCATGCTGGTGATTGCCGCACCGCAGGTGGATATCAGCCCGGTTGAAGCCAAGAAAATCAAGGCCTATATTGAGGGTGGTGGCAATGTGTTATGGTTGCTGGATGATGACAACCTGCACGGTTTGCAGGAAGTGGCCGACTATCTGGGGATCAAGGTTTCACCAGGCATTGTGGTTGACCGTGCCGCCGAGCAGTATGGCGCAGACCCGAAAATGGCTTTTGCCAGCTTGTATGGCGATCACCCGATCACCCGTAATTTTATGTTGCGTACCGTTTTCCCGGAAGCGCATCAGGTTGATGGTCAGGCGTCTGACGACCTGGGTTGGAAAGTTGGCCGCCTGATTGATGTTGCACCCAATGGCTGGCTGGAGTCGGACAAGATCCCGCCTGGCGCACAAAACCTCAAGGTGCGTTTTGATCAGGGCAAAGATAAGGCAGGCCCCATCAATATCGGCGTCGCACTGGAGCGCGAATACGGTAAAAAAGGTCAGCGTGTGGTGGTCGTTGGGAATGCTAACTTCCTGGCTAACACCTTCATCACCAACGGCGGTAACCTCGATCTGGGCATCAATATTATTAACTGGCTGGCAGGGGATGATCGTCTGATCACGATACAGCCGATGCCACTGAAGGATATTAATGTGACTATCCCCGCCACGGATCAAGGACGTCTGGTGGCCTGGAGTGTGTTCCATGCCTTCCAGTACTTTATCCCCGTGGGCTTGTTTGTGGCTGGCTTGTTCCTGTGGTGGAAACGCCGTAAGGCTTAAGCGTTAGGGATCAGGTAGTCGGAGTGGTGTCATGAAAAAAAGATGGATATTAAACCTGTTGTTGCTGGCCATTGTGGTGGGCATTGCTGTGTTTTTGCATTTGAAACCGCAAGAGCAGGCGCAGTCAGCCAAGTTTGAAGTGTCTCAGCTCAAAATGGCAGACTTTAATGCGGTGAAAGCCGAGTTCCCAGCCAAAGCGCCGACCGTCTTTGAAAAGCAGGATGGGTACTGGATGATGCGCAAACCGTACGCGGCACGCGCAGACCAGCCTTCCGTGCACCGCATCATTTCGATTATTGCGGCCACGACAGCCACCAGGCTGCCCTTGCAAGATGCTGCTAAATACGGACTCGATCAGCCAGTATTGAAGCTGACTTTGTCCGGCACCAAAGGGGATCAGGTATTCACGTTTGGTACGTATAACCCGGTATCTGAAGAGCAATACGTGGGTTACGCTGGTAATGTCTACTTATTGCCTGGGCAATACAGCGAAGCTGCCGCGACACAACCGATTGAGATGGTGGATAAAACGCCGCTGTCTCCACCAGAGCGCAAACAGCTGGCCGGATTCGATCTGGCACATCTGGAGCAGTGGGAATCGAATGCTTTAAAAGTAGAGATGGATACCCATGGCCAGTGGCATGTCAATGACCCGCAGGCGAAACCGACACAAAATGACATGAATGAGTGGATGGATTTTAGCTGGAGGCAAGCACAAGCGACTTCTGTAGAGTTTTATACGCCGGATCGCAAGCAAGTTTATCCCTCTTTTGAGGTATTGCTGCGAACCGGCAAGAAAATACATTTTG
>CAKZJM010000044.1 GCA_936943315.1 uncultured Methylophilus sp.
ATAATTATTCTTAGGCAATAAAAAAGGCGCATTAAGCGCCTTTTGAGTTCGCAATTACGGGCAGGTTCTTAACGCCAGCCTATCCTCCCCATGTTAGGGGCGTACCCACTGCATTTTTATATGTGGTGTACGTGCTTTCGAGTCTTTAGAAACCATATTGCAGCTGATAATCTCGCAACGCCAATACATCTGGCGGATTTTCTCATCAGCCTCGCTGCGTGTTTTGCCGAATACCTGCAAGTTCTCAACCAGCACACCATTCGCACTGCGAATCGTGTACAAAAACTTTCCTGGAAGATTCATCATTCAATGTCACCCCGGTGATTATTGGTGTAAACCACACCATATTTATATTGATATATCGCTACCATATCAAAGAACTTTAGGGATGTATAGATTGTAAAGATGGTTTTTTTATAGTTAATTCAACAATTTAAAGGGTTTTTTGCATAAAACGCATATGATTTCAGTCCTAAATAACACTTATTAGAGAGATTAAAATTGTATCCAGTTAGCCAGTTCGTGCAAAAGGATATGCATTTTTGATATAAGTGTTCAAAAATTGCCCTTTGGACGGTGCCTGAATTAACTGTTCATAGAGCCCTAAGTCTACGTTGTAGTATTGATAAATCGAACCATTATTAAACTCAACTTCTAAAGTTTGAGAGGCTTCTTCATAACCAATAGACGAAATATTTGAAGAGCCAACAGGTAATCTAATCATTTCTGTATCCTCAATTGGTGTTTTAGTAATATTTAGTTCTTCTGACGTTGCAGTAACGCTTTGCGATCGCCATGATGCAATAACTCTATCGTATCCCTCACCAACTCTTCTTGTTGCCCATGAGGAAGATACTTGAGGATCTGAACTCTTTGGTTGATATTTCTCTTCAGGCATTGTTATTCTGCATCTAACAGGAAGACGGGCCGCTTCTCCTGTAATGATCGCTTCACCTGTTCTAAGAACAGGCAATAAATCCATTAATCCTGCGAGATTGTCAGGTAAAGTTCCTTTTACTCTCGCTCTATCAACTGGATTGGAAAGTCTAAGAGCAACTATTGTCCCGCATTGAGAGAGAATAGTTTCATCAACCTCAGTTGGTCTTTGCGAGACTACCATCGCTCCAATTCCATACTTTCGACCTTCTTTAGCGATTCTTTTTACTATATCTACAGTAGCTCCTTTATCAGAACTTAGATAACGATGTGCCTCTTCCATTACAACGAGCAAGGGGCGTAAAACACCACCTTCCGTTTTCTCTCTACTCCAAAATAATGCTTCATAAATTATTCTGAGAATGGACCCTATTAATCTTTCTAACACGTTACTTGGAACGCCTGACAAATCTAAAATGGTTATTTGTTTATCATGTCCAAGCCATCCTCGCAAAAGGTCATCTAAATCAGAAGCACAAACTCCATTAAGAGCTGGCTCCCAAGGGCCTGGGTGCAGCATAAAGTCATAGCGCTTATCCAATAATTTGGAACGCATATAATTCAGCTGGCGTTTAATCCCCTTGGCTGCAGAATTCAAATAAGGTCCAGCAGCGCCCATTGCATGAGGAGTGTAACGAGGAGGAATTAAATTATTTGCATCTCCAGCATCTTCTAAAGCTGGAATGTCTCTTTGTGGCCCTGTAAAAGTTGAAGTTTCAAAATTAAATAAGTCATACCAAAGTTTTTTTAGACTAAATGGTATGGGGCTATCAACAGTTATGGAGTTGGCATTTATTCCAGGTACTGGTGTATTTAATATGCGTGCTATTTTTAATTCTTGAATTTTGTCAGTGAAGGCTATCTCTTGGTTCTCATTTGTTGCTCCAGCCACAAACTCTAATAATTCTTGCGCCTCTAAAGCCCAATATGGCACATATAATGGATCTTCACCGACCTGTGGAGTCGCACTGAATACTTTTGCTATGTCGGAGAGTGCGGCTTTGTATTCACCATGTATATCTAAGAGAAGTATTCTTGATGCAGGAGAGCTGGGTATTCCTTCATTCTGGCCAACAATTGAGCGTAATAAGCTAGTAACTGTTGTAGATTTACCCGATCCAGTAGAGCCAAGAATGGCTGAGTGTCGAGTAACTAAAGAATCTAGTGATATTTTAACGGTTATATTTTCTGCGCTAGATAATGTTCCAATTGGTGTTTGATCACTTCCACCTACTCCATAAATTCTTCGCAGATCGCTTTCAATGACTATATGAACTGCGTCTCCAATATTAGGATGCTGACTCAGACCTCGTTCAAATAAACCTCCGACTGCTTCACCAGCAAGCTCTACTCTCATCCATCTTCCAGAGTCGGAATATCCTACTGGAAGATTAGCAGGAGCAGCCGTCGCTCCTACCTCACAGACTACTCCATATAAGTCTTGATAACCTTGAGGGATACGTACGAAACTACCAACTTGACCTACTCTGTAAGTGTTTCCATTAATAATAGCCAAACCCGAGTCTAAAGATTCAGCTAGCTTTACTGTAATAGACGCACCTGAAACAGCGACTACACTTCCTGCAAAAGTCGGATCTCGTCCACTCATTCATCTTCTGCCTTATTTATATTTGTCGAAGCTGCTGCTTCAATTACGGCTGGTTGTTCGCTAACTTCTTTACGTATATCTGATGCTTGCGCGAGAGCGCAAAATCGTGAAAAATACGCGAAATCACCAAGTAAAAATACGCTATTCTCAGTATTTCTCTTACCCCAAAAACTTGCACGAATATTAAGCCAGTTTTTAGGTGGTTCCCCAATTCTCCAGTTACCCTGGATGCCATTTATAATTGCTCCGTCTGAGGCATATACACTCAAGTTTGGCCTCAAAAGAGCTAGCTTTTTAGCAGGTTCTTCCTTGTCTAGATTCTGATATTGGAAGGCAATTACCGCAGTATTGGAATTCATGCTTAATGCTTCATCCAAAACTGCGCACACATGAGCGTCTCTAAAGGAGAACCCGATGGCAAGAAGCAAAGTGTCTGGAGTTAGTAAGAAATCTTTCAAGCGCTCAAAGAGAGCTGAGTATGGCTGTTTTTGTGTTAAATCATATTTGAGATGATCTGGATAAACGAGTTGATTAGCTAGTTTTCCTTTACCCCGTACGACAGATCCATTTTCTAATGCCCAGCCTATTGATCCGTGTAACTTCCATAAGCGAGACCATCTTGCGGGCAAATCATCACTGGCAACAGTTACAGGATCAAAAAATGGTGAACTTCCTCCAGTAAAACCATCAAAATACGGTGCTCGTGCATTTTCAAAAGCTTCTTCAAATAGAAGGTCATAATTAGTAGTGAAAATTTCAACAGCATGAGATCGGAGAGTTCCGCTAATCCAAGAAATTAGCTCATGATAGGCATTGCGCTCTAAGGGCAGGCTTGCTCCTACTGCCTCCCCAATGGTTTTACATATTTCTTTGCCTAATATTTCATATCCTTCAGAATTCAATCCATTTACTTCAATTTTCCCTAAAACCTGCTGAAGAAGTCTGATGCGAGACAGGATTGACTCAACATTTGCACCATCTCCCAATTCTGTACGAATTGCATTAGCTGCCGTTGCCGCATTTCCAGTTAAGCTCTCCAAACATCTATCTGTAAGTGTTGTTATGTCGGGAATAAGTGGAGACCCATTCTGATCTAATTTTCCTTGAGAATTTGTGCGAAGTGCCAAAGGAGCGCCGGCACCCACTAAAATACCAATTCTTTTACGTCCTTGAGACAGAATTTGTCTAAGGTCTGCAATGTAACGGTCTGGGTTGTGAGTACTTTCCATGATTCTCCCTGTACTATCATCCTTAGATTGTTTTACTTAAATTTTGTTGTAGGATAAATAATACTCCTAACTTAATTTTTAGTGCCGAAGGCTTTAAAACCTTTGAAGGCCTATTTATAAAATATGCATTAAAGTAACAGCAACCTAAGGATGGCCTGCTACTCTATTGGCGTACTTTCTTATTCAATATTGATGAAACCTGATCTATCTTCTTCTCTCCTGCATCCATGCAACCAACATCGCAATGGCTATGATTTTTCTACGTTGGTACACGCACATTTAGCTCTTTCTCAATACGTCCGCCCAAACGCTTACGGTGATGCTTCAATAGACTTCGCCAACCCGCAAGCTGTGAAAGCGCTCAACCAAGCCTTGCTCAAGCACTTTTACGGCGTGGCGGTGTGGGATATTCCAAAGAATTACTTATGTCCGCCTATCCCTGGGCGGGCGGATTATGTGCATTATCTGGCGGATTTATTGGCCGATAGCGGCATCACTGAACAAGTGCGATTGCTGGATATTGGTACGGGGGCGAATCTGGTTTATCCGCTGATTGCTGCGCATGCTTATGGCTGGCAATGTGTGGGTGTGGATATTGATGCAAAGGCTTTGCGCAATGCGCAGCAGATTGTTGAGGCGAATGGGTTGCAGCAGCAGATCAGTGTGCGTCAGCAGCCTAACCCCAGCGCAATTTTCAAGGGCGTGATTTTACCGGGCGAGCAATTCACCTTCACTTTATGTAACCCGCCTTTTCATGCTTCAGCTGAAGAAGCGTTGGCGGGTACGCAGCGTAAATGGCGCGGCTTGGGTAAAAAGCCACCACAGGCGTTAAATTTTGGCGGGCAATCTAATGAGCTATTCTGTGAGGGCGGTGAGGCGGCGTTTTTAACCACCATGATTCGCGAGAGCAAGCTGTTTGCCAAACAGTGCGTGTGGTTTACCACGCTGGTTTCTAAAGCGACTAATCTGCCGCTGGTGTATCGTGAGTTAAAGAAAGTGCAGGCGGTGACGGTGAAAACGGTGGAGATGGCGCAAGGGCAGAAGCAAAGCCGTTTTGTGGCGTGGAGTTTTCAGGCTGTGGCTGCTAAAAAGCGCGATTCATCAGCGGCTTAATTTCAATAGGCTCAATCAAGCCTATTCTTCATCTATCACATCGCCTTTAATCGGCGCTTGACCACCTGATCTGTTCATCATCGCATCAAACTTTTCATAGTCTGCCTGTTGTTGGCGTTCACTAAAAAACTTGGCGGGTTCAGTTGTTTCTTTGACGGGTTTTTTCAAAGGCAGGTTATTAGATAAGTCACTCATTTGAAGCGCTTTAAGAATTTGATTTATTGATGATAGCGGATGATGCTATTTCTTAAAAGATGAAATCTTTGTCTGGTCTTTTATAACAGACGCATTTAATCATATATTTAATTTCGGAAATGTCAGGCTAAGATTATTGATCAGACTCTCATGCCCACTCGAGCAAGTATCTCCGGTATGTTTTCTGAGGCCACCGGGCGGCTAAACAGATATCCCTGTATCTGGTCACATTGGCAGTGGGTGAGAAAAGCCAGTTGCTCCTGGGTCTCTACCCCTTCTGCTACTACAGCGAGTTGGAGGATGTGTCCAAGCTGGATGATGGCCCTGACGATCTCTGCACTGTCCTTGTCTTGATGAAGGTCGCGGATGAAGGATTTGTCGATCTTGAGTTTGTCTACTGAGAGTTGTTTGAGGTAAGAGAGGCTGGAGTAGCCGGTGCCAAAATCATCAATGGCGAGTTTGACCCCGATCTGTTTGAGCGTGTGCAGGGTGCTGATCACGGATTCTGTGTCCTGAATCAATATGGACTCTGTCAGCTCAAGTTCGAGGCTACGTGGGGGCAGGCCGAAGTCATTCAGGGCTGAGCGGATGGTTTCTACGATGTTGCCATGCCGGAACTGGTGGGAGGATAAATTGACTGCTACCACCAGGTGGGTGTGCCCTTGCTGGTGCCATTCGGCCAGTTGCCGGCAGGCTTCGCGCAGCACCCATTGCCCCATCTGGATAATCAGGCCGCTTTGTTCTGCAATGGGAATAAATTCGGCGGGCGGGAGCATTTGCCCATCGGCGTTTTGCCAGCGGATTAAGGCTTCTATGCCGCTGATGCGGCCATCGCACAGGCGTATTTGTGGTTGGTAGTGCAGTAAAAACTCATCGTTTTTAAGGGCGGTGTGCAGGTCGGTTTGAATGCGCATGCGCTTTTGCGCGTCGGCATTCATCTGCGAGACAAAAAAGCGGTAGGTGTTGCGGCCACAATCTTTTGCCAGGTAGAGCGCTGCATCTGCGTTTTTGCGCAGGGTTTCAAAGTCTTTGCCATCGTCTGGATAGAGGCTGATGCCGATGCTGAAAGACGCATGCAGTGTGTTACCGCTCACCTCAAACGGCTCTTGCATGGCGGTGAGAATCTGTTGGGCAGTGTGGGCGACGGTCTCTGCGGCTTGTGTGTTGTTGATGAGCAGCACAAACTCGTCACCACCCTCGCGGCTGAGGATGCAAGCTTCTGACAGCATGCTTTGTAGACGCCCGACCACGGCGATGAGCAGCGCATCACCGGTGGCATGACCAAAGCTGTCGTTGATTTCCTTGAAGTTGTCCATATCCAGAAACAGCATGGCGAGGCCGTATTCGCGCTTGTTTGCATGCTGTATGAACTGCTCAAAACGTTTGCGCAGGAGCAGGCGGTTAGGCAGGCCGGTGAGCGGGTCATGGTGCGCTAGGTATTCGAGTTTTATTTCTGCATCGCGGTGTTCGGCGCGGATACGCAGGGACTGAATGCCAAAGGCCAAGTCGTTGGCGAGTTCGTCGAGCAGGGTGACTTCCTCTTGAGAAAACGCATGGGTACGCGAGGCGTAAATGGTGATGACACCGATGGTTTGCTTGGCTGCTTTTTGTTTTGCGCCTTTTTGTATGGCTACCTGAAGTGGCAAGGCGATGCAGGAAAGCAGGCCTTCCTGGCTGGCCATTTCGCCTAAACTGTTCAATAAGGCTGCATTGGGGTAGTCCTGAATAATCTGCACACGTCCGCTTTGAAAGGCTTTCACGGCCAGGCTGATTTCTGGGGTTTGTTGCTCAAGGGTGATCGTCTGCGTGTTGGTCAGCCGTTCACCGGCCAGGGCTGCGATCCGCAAGGGTTGGTAGCTGCCTTGCTCGGGATAGCCGACCCATGCCAGCCGGTAGCCGCCAGACTCAATGACCAGGTGACAAATATCGTTGAGGAGTTGTTGTTCGTTTGCGGCGTGAATCAGCGTCTGGTTACAGCTACTGAGCAACCGCAGTGAGCGGTTGAGGGTGAGCAAAGTCTTCTCTGAACGCTTTTGTTGGGTGATATCACGCAAAATACACAGTACGCCCGAGACTTCGCCAATGGCATCCTTCTCCTGCACAAGGCGCAGTTCTATCACGCGGTCATTCGGCCATTGGCTCTCAAGGGTGCAAGCCGTTTCCTGCTGCAAGGTTTGCCCAATCGCTTGGTGAATTTTTTCGCGTTCTGCTGTCGTTGCGATCTGTTCACATTCAAGCAGGGTTTTGCCCAGCAGCGTGGATTCATCCATGCCAAATAAGGCGGTGACAGAAGGGCTGACGTAGCTGAACCTGGCCTGCAGGTCAAAGCGGGTAATGTGGTCAGGGTGGTTTTCAATCAGTGCACGCAAGCGCTTTTCGCTGAGTTTCAGCGCGGTGATGTCATGGGCAATGGCCAAGGCACCGACCACGTTGCCCTCGGTATCCAGCTCGGGGACGGCGTGAATTCGGAGTACCTTGGTGTGGACATTGGGGCCATCTGGCAGCCGGTCGAGAAAGAAATCAAACTCGGCCTCTATGCCGGTTTCTATCACGGCACGGATTCTTTCCTGATAGTGTTGTAAGGCGAGTGAGCTGGGCCTTAATGAGCTGGGGGTTTTGCCTTCGAGGTCTTTAGCAGGTTCACCAATCAGTTTGAGCGCGGCTGGATTGAGATAGGTGCGCTTGCAATCCCTATCATAATGGATGACAGGTTCATGCAAAAAATCAGTCAGCATGATGAATTTTCTATCATCAGCAGCCATGTGTGTAACCCCAGAAATATGTTGTTTTATTCGTTAAAGAATAGCACACAAATTTTATTGGTATCACTGCATTTTTGCGATGCGCGCGTGTCTGTGAATGCCTGAATTTACCCGTGGCGCAGGCGCTACAATCTTTGGGGTGAAGTTTACAAATCGGCGCTGGCAAATCACGCGCTTATTGAGCTCAATTTTCAGCGATAAACCCTGCGGCACGATTAGGTGGCCTGTGGTTTGTGGGCGATAATGTCGGTCTTTGTTTTAAACGTTATTTTTGGAATACGCTCATGGAAGTCAAAGTCAATTTTCTCGATAAGCTCCGCCTTGAAGCCAAGTTTGATGACTTCACGGTGATTGCAGACCAGCCTATCCGCTACAAAGGCGATGGTTCGGCGCCGGGGCCGTTCGATTATTTTCTGGCTTCATCGGCCTTGTGTGCGGCGTATTTCGTCAAGCTGTATTGCAGCACGCGCAATATCCCGACTGAGAATATCCGGTTGTCGCATAACAATATTGTCGACCCGGAAAACCGCTATAAGCAGATTTTTAAAATCCAAATTGAATTGCCTAGCGATATTTCTGAGAAAGACCGCATAGGTATTTTGCGCTCGATTGACCGCTGCACTGTGAAAAAAGTGGTACAGGAGGGGCCGGACTTTATTATTGAAGAAGTGGCTAATTTAGACGCTGACGCACAGGCCTTGCTGACGGTGAATACGGCAGCAGAATCGCAGACCTATATCACCGGCAAAGATTTGCCGCTGGAGCAAACCATCGCCAATATGACCCGCGTATTGGCTGACTTGGGCATCAAGATCGAGATCGCGTCGTGGCGCAATATTGTGCCTAACGTGTGGTCGTTACATATCCGCGATGCGCATTCGCCGATGTGCTTTACGAACGGCAAAGGTGCAACCAAGGAAAGCGCACTGGCCTCAGCCTTGGGCGAGTATATCGAGCGGCTGAGCAACAACCATTTTTATGCCGGATCGTACTGGGGCGAAGACATTGCCAATGCTGAGTTTGTGCATTACCCGAACGAGCGCTGGTTCAAGCCTGGCCGCAAGGATGCATTGCCGAAAGAGATACTCGATGAATACACGCTGGAGATTTACAACCCGGATGGTGAGCTGCGCGGTTCGCACCTGATAGACACCAATTCCGGCAATGTAGAACGCGGGATATGTTCTTTACCGTTTGTGCGCCAGAGTGATGGCGAAACCGTGTATTTCCCCACTAACCTGGTGGAAAACCTGTTTGTAAGCAACGGCATGAGCGCTGGCAATACGCTGGTGGAAGCACAGGTGCAGTGCTTATCCGAGATTTTTGAGCGCGCGGTGAAGCGCGAGATCATTGAAGGCGAAATTGCCTTGCCGGATGTGCCACAGGCAGTGCTGGCGAAATACCCTGGCGTGGTGGCGGGTATCAAAGGGCTGGAAGAGCAGGGGTTTCCGGTATTAGTCAAAGATGCTTCGCTGGGCGGACAATACCCGGTCATGTGCGTGACGCTGATGAACCCGCGTACTGGCGGGGTGTTTGCATCGTTTGGTGCACACCCGACCATGGAAGTCGCCCTAGAACGCAGCCTGACCGAATTGCTGCAAGGCCGCAGCTTTGAAGGCCTGAATGATTTGCCACAACCAACCTTTGCCAGTGAAGCGGTGACTGAGCCAAATAACTTTGTTGAACACTTTATTGATTCCAGCGGCATTGTTTCGTGGCGGTTTTTCAGCGCCAAGTCGGATTACGAATTTGTGGATTGGGATTTTTCGGGTGAGGGCGAAAACGCTAACGCCGAGGAAGCCGCCACCATGTTTGGCATGTTGGCAGAGATGGGCAAGGAAGCTTATGTCGCTGTCTATGACCAGTTGGGAGCCACTGCTTGTCGCATCCTGGTGCCGGGCTACTCTGAAGTGTATCCGGTTGAAGACCTGGTGTGGGATAACACCAATAAAGCGCTGCTGTTCCGTGAGGATATTTTAAACCTGCATACGTTGGACGATGGTCACCTGGAAGCGCTGCTGGACCGCCTGGAGAATAACGAGCTGGATGATTACGGCGATATTGCGACACTCATAGGCATTGAGTTTGACGAAAACACCGATTGGGGCCAGCTCACGGTGATGGAGCTCAAGTTGCTGATCAATCTTGCTTTGCAGCAGTTTGAAGAAGCGCACGACCTGGTGGGCGCCTTTTTGCAATACAACGACAATACGCTGGAGCGCGGGTTGTTTTACCAGGCCTTGAATGTGGTGCTGGAAGTGACACTGGATGAAGAGCTGGACCTGGCTGACTATGAAGCCAACTTCCGCAAGATGTTTGGCGATGCGCGTATGGATGCGGTGATTGGCTCGGTGGAAGGCAATGTGCGCTTCTATGGTCTAACGCCGACCAGCATGAAGCTGGAAGGGCTGGACAGGCACCACCGCCTGATCGATAGCTACAAGAAACTGCATGCGGCCAGGTCAACATGGGCTGCAAAACAAGCTAACAAATAAGCCAGATTGTGAAGTAAACATGCCACTGCCAGGGCCGAACTGATCAGGCTTGGCAAAACGCCCTATGCGTTTGTGAAAACGCACATGGGGCGATATGGTTTTAAGCGGCTTTACGTCTGCCTGCAAACGCAAGTAACAGCCCACCCGCCAGCAAGTTCAGACTCATGCTGGTTTCAGGCACAGGGGTGACGAGTGACCAGCCGATCGCGGCCATGCCTGCATAGTCCAGATCAGTAAAGTATTTGCGTGTGCCGGGAGTGATATCTGGATCCATGACGGTTTCTTGCAAAGTGCCCGCAACCGTACTGGTGGTGCCTGCTGCCCAATGGGCCAAATCACTACTGAGCCCGACCGTCCCCGTTTCACTGCTCGTAAAACTGCTGCCATTTACCTGTGCTTCAAAAGAGGGTGCGAGGCCAAAACCAAGTACATGTGCAATTTCATGCACTGCAACCGTGTAGAAATCAAATTGACTATTGTTCAGCCCAGACTCATCCAGACCAAAATACCAAGAGGTGGTGCTATTGAAACTGATCATGCCGCCCCAGGTTGCAAAGTCTGTGGCGGTACTGCCCGTGGTGTTGGGCTGACCCCGGTCAACTGCATTGGCGCAGAAGGTGCCAATACCGGAGCATGAATACCCGCCGGATCCGCCTGCACCAAGGGTGAGGTCACCAAGACTGTCACTGCCGACGTATATTTTGATCACGTTGTCAGCCACACTCAGGTTGGAGAGTGTGAGCGTTTGCGTCATATCCGATGGGTCAAAAATCAGCCCCTGAAAGTTGTTAAAGCCAGTGGAATTGATGGCAGAGAGGTTGTCTGCAAAACGGGTTTCAAACACATTGGCTGCTGCATTCAGGGTGAGAATGTTGGCACTATTAAAAAATCCACTGCTATCGTAAGTAAAGTCAAACTGGATATCGATGTTGGCAAATGCAGATGGTGATGCTAAAAGCAGTGCAGTGAGAGACCCAGTTAAAAACTTCATGGCAGACATATCCTCTTGATAGAAAATTTAGAATTTTATTAACCGCAGTATAGCGATTTTCTTTCTGCTTTTGATGACACGGGTTTGGCAAGACTAAAAATAGTCTGGGTTGTGTCTGTGTTTAGGATAAAACGCGACATCCTGCAAGGCGGTTAGGGCGGGCTTAAACCGACTGATATAAATGATGCTGGTCGATATACTGGCGTACAAGCGCAGGTAACTGGTCTGTCGTTGCCTTGCCTGAATGGGCCAGTGCCGCACGGATTGCGGTCGACGAAATAGCAGGCGGGCTTTCAGGCAAATAACCGATGAAGCCATGTGTGGCTGCTAGACATTCGCTAGTAAACTTTTCTCCCGCGAGGAATCGGTGCGTGTGTTCTGCATGCAAAATCAGCTCGGTTGCCAAGTCTGCACGGTGCACGATCAGGAGATGGCAATAGTCCAGCAGTTCATGCCAGCGGTGCCAGGTGGGTAACTTCAGGTAACTGTCCTGGCCCATGATCAGGCAAAGTGCCTGGTCAGGAAAGCGGGTGTGCAACAGGTGCAGGGTTTCTATGGTGTAAGAAGGACCCTGACGGTCCAGTTCGCAGGTATCCAATACAAACTTGGGATGGCTTTGTATTGCTAGTTTGACCATGGCTGCCCGGTGCTGGGCAGTGACGGCAGGCGTTTCTTTGTGCGGCGGTACAGCAGCGGGGATAAACCGGATTTGCGTGCAGTGCAGCGTGTCCAGTACCGTCTGTGCCAGGGCTAAGTGCCCATTGTGAATAGGATTAAACGTCCCGCCAAAAATCCCGATGAGTTCCATCTTAATGATTCTTTAGGCGCAAGGCGGTGTTGCGCGGTGCGCCCACACTCGCTGTCCTGATGTGCACTCTCTCGTTTGCTGCGTTGCGTGCGCTTTGCGCTGCCTCCGGAATCATCATTAAGAGAGTCATCAGGCTCTTACGTGGCCGTCACCTAGAACGACATATTTGAGCGACGTCAGCCCGTCTAATCCAACGGGGCCACGCGCATGCAACTTATCGGTAGAAATACCGATTTCTGCGCCAAAGCCGTATTCAAAGCCATCGGCAAAACGGGTAGAGGCGTTGACCATGACGCTGCTGGAATCCACTTCACGCAGGAACTGACGCGCCTTGGTGTAGTTTTCGGTCACAATGGCTTCGGTGTGCTGGCTGGAGTATTTATTGATATGCTCAATTGCTTCATCCACGCCACTCACGATCTTGCATGAGATGATGGCATCCAGGTATTCGGTGTAATAGTCTTCTTCTGTCGCTGCTTTGGCTTGTGGCACGATGGCGCGCGTTTCGTCGCAGCCGCGGATTTCCACGCCTTTGCTGATGAGCATCTCGGCCAGTTTAGGCAATGCGGTCTTGGCGATGCTGCGTGCCACCAGCAGGGATTCTGCCGTGTTGCAGGTGCCGAGGCGCTGGGTCTTGGCATTCTCGAGAATGCGCACGGCTTTGTCTATATCCGCTTCGTCATCAACATAGACATGGCAGTTGCCATCCAGGTGCTTGATGACCGGGATACGCGCATCGTTGCTGATACGCTCGATCAGGCCTTTGCCACCGCGTGGCACAATCACATCAACATATTGCTTCATGGTGATCAGCTCACCTACCGCAGCCCGGTCTGTCGTCTCTACTACGAGCACGGCGGCTTGTGGCAAGCCCGCTTGTTGCAATCCTTGATGCACAAGCTTAGCCAGCGCCTGGTTGCAGTGAATCGCTTCTGAGCCACCCCGTAAAATACAGGCGTTGCCGGATTTGATGCACAGGCCAGCGGCGTCCACCGTCACGTTAGGGCGGGCTTCGTAGATAATACCGATCACGCCAAGAGGGACGCGCATCTGGCCAATCTGGATGCCGGAAGGCCGGTATTTGAAATTGCTCATCTCGCCAATTGGGTCAGGCAGGCTGGCAATTTGCTCCAGGCCTTCTGCCATGGTGGCGACAGATTTTTCGCTCAGGGCCAGGCGGTCCAGCATCGCGGGTTCCATGCCATTGGCTTTGGCGGCATCCAGGTCTTGCTGGTTGGCCGCGAGCAGCGCTTTTTCGTGCTGGCGGATCAGGGCTGCAATGTTGCGCAGGGCCTGATTCTTGATATTGGTGTCGGCTTTTGCCATCAAACGGGAAGCGGTACGTGCCTGCTCGCCCAGTTGCTTCATGTAGTGTTGAATGTCCATAAGTACTATTCTATCTTAAAACCTTAACGTGCTCTCGCCGCGGCTGCCCGGGCGGATTTATTGGCGGCCATGCGGGCAATGCCGCTACAGAGCCGCGACAGTTCAAGCCAGGCATCGCCATCGCCCACGCCTTTTGCCATACGGTCTATGTCTGACAATTTTTGCAAAGCAGCTTCGATATGTTTCTGCGGTAAAAATTCCACTGCGCGTTTCACCAGTATCTGGCGGTCACCAAATAACCGGGCCTGGCTCATCGCTGCCTGCACGGGCTGGCCGTTTTGCATGGCCAGCCTGACCTGCAATAGCGGACGGAATAACCAGACCAGCGGGTTCATGACAGCGACAGCCGTTTCACCTTCTTCACGCAGGCCTTCGATAATGCGCATGACACGGCTCTGGTCGCCTTGCAGCATGGCTTCACCGAGTTGCGAGACATCAAACCGTGCGACATTGAGGACGCAGAGCCTGATCGCGTCTTCAGACAAGGGGCCAGGCGGGTAGAGCAGGCCCAGCTTCTGGATTTCCTGGTGAGCGGCGAGCAAGTTGCCTTCAACCTGCTCGGCTATAAAGCGGCGTGAAGCTTCATCGGCG
>CAKZJM010000045.1 GCA_936943315.1 uncultured Methylophilus sp.
GCTTCACGCCAACCGATGTTGGCCGTGTGGTGAATAAATTCCTGACCGAGCACTTTACTCAATACGTGGATTATGACTTTACGGCCAAACTCGAAAACGAGCTGGATGAGATTGCCGAGGGCAACCTGGACTGGGTGCCGGTCATGGACAAATTCTGGCAAGGCTTTAACCAGCAAATCCAGGTCAAGGCGGATGTTGAGCGCCCAGGTAATGAGCTGATTGATGAGCTTTGCCCCAAATGTGGCCGCCAGTTGCAAAAACAACTGAGCCGTTATGGCAGCTTTATTGGCTGTACTGGCTACAACGCGACGCCTAAATGTGATTACAAACGCAATCTGGACGGCGAAGTCAACAATGCCAGCGAACCTACTGTGATTGGGGTAGATGCAGAAACGCAAAAAGACATCTACCTGATGAATGGCCCATATGGCCCTTATTTGCAGGTGGGCCAGCCGGTAGAAGGCGAAAAGAAAAAACCCAAGCGCGTCAGCATCCCTAAAGAGATTCCGCTAAGCCAGATCAATATTGATACGGCGACCATGTTGCTGAGTTTACCGCGCGACCTGGGTCAACACCCGGAAACCGGTAAAAAGATTGTCGCTAATATCGGCCGCTTTGGGCCTTATGTGAATCATGACGGCAAGTTTAAATCTATCCCCAAAACCGAGAGTGTTTTTAGTATAGACCTTGAAGGCGCAGTCAAGCTGCTCGCTGCGGCTGGCGGCCCCACACCCTTGGCAGATCTCGGTGCTCATCCGTCAGGCGAAGGACGCATTGAAGTATTTTCAGGCCGCTTTGGCCCTTACGTTCAACACAACGGGATTCGCGCCACGCTACCCAAGAGCGTAACGCCAGAAGAATTGACGGTTGAACAGGCGCTGGAACTGCTGGCCGAAAAAGCGGCTAAAGAAGGCGGTAAAACGACTGGCAAGAAAACCGCTGCAAAAAAACCAGCGGTCAAAAAAGCCAGTGCAGGTAAATCAACCACAAGTAAAGCGACCACTAGCAAAACAACCGCCACCAAAACTGCTGCGAGCAAGCGGCCTAAAAAGACTGCAGAAGAATAGTCATGTTTAAGGGCACACGCCCTTGAACATGACTTAAAGAACTCAGTGGTTAGCCCATAGGTGATCAATATTGCCTATGCCCCAGGCGGTCGCTGATTCATTGCCTACGATTTCGTCCATATTCTTTGATAAATCCAGCTCAATGACTGGGATATGAATTTTTGATTTGGTAGAGAAAAAAGCTTTGACCACTGGCTTGAGCAAGCTGTCAGGGTTCTGCCTGACCACCACGGCCAGACGGCCTGACTTCAGCATCACCACGGTGCCAATCGGATAAATACCCAGGCTTTTAACAAACGCTTTGAACACCACCGGGTCAAAATGTCCGCTCCAGCTTGCCATGCGTTTCAGCGCAATTCCAGGCTCCCAGGCAGGTTTATAGGCGCGCGTTGATGTCACTGCATCATACACATCACAAATACCCCCCATTTTGGCAAACAGGCTAATCTGGTCAGAAGAGAGTTTTTCCGGATATCCAGAGCCATCTATTTTTTCATGATGATGCAAGCACACATCCAAGGTCACCGGATCGGAAATATTAGCCTTCAGCAGCATGTCATAACCCAGCTTAGGGTGTTCTCTCACCACATGAAACTCGTTATCAGATAAAGATCCCGGCTTATTCAAGATCTCCAACGGAATGCCGGCTTTACCCATGTCATGCATTAATCCGGCCAGACCGGCCTGTTTGACTTCGGCGTCAGTGAGCTTAAGCTCTCTGGCGAGTGCTGTCATTAGCGCACAGACCGCTACCGAATGCATATGGTATAGTCATCTACGGTTTTGAGGCGTACCAGGCTAATCAATGCATGTACGTTGCGCGCGACAGAGGCAGAAATCTCCTCCACAATCGGCATGACTGCTTCAGTTTCAATGGCCTTACCCATGCGCAAATCTTTAAACATGGAGGCAATGGCATTGCGGGATGAAGCGATGATCTTGGCCGCTTGTTCACGCTCGACCTCAAGTGTCACGCTTTTGATCTTCTCAGCCTTGGGCTGAGGGGACACCCTTGTCGAACCCTGTGCTGGCAGATGACCATCCGCGGGGCCATCCAGTTCAAGCATGGCCATTTCTTTGTCTGTCATCTGGCTGGAGGTGGCTTGTTGAGAACTCTCGACATCCAGTCCCCAGAGGGGATCTATGACCACCTCCTTGATCGGGCTGGCGAGCAGTTTTTGCAGATCGTTTGGGTCTGCCAGCACAAACTTGGTGCTCCAGAAAGGATGATCCATCCACGGCCCTTTGAGCTCATGAATAAACATTCCTATCCGCACATCTTTGACTGCGATTGTTTTTAGCATACGACCCGACCGCCCCTTCGAATGCTTACATCTTATTACTGCTTATCGGGAAAAAATTGAAAAAAAAGAGGGCAAAAAGCCCTCTTGAAAATTACTTTTACGTGAATGTTCTTTTACAGACGACGCTAAAAAAACTTCCCGCTTATAAGCCCGCAGCCGCGCGTAAGGCAGCCGCTTTATCAGTCGCTTCCCAGCTGAATTCCGGCTCATCACGGCCAAAATGGCCATAGGCCGCGGTCTTGGTGTAGATCGGGCGCAGCAGATCCAGCATCTTGACGATGCCTTTTGGACGCAGGTCGAAATGCTCACGCACCAACTGTGTCAGGCGCTCATCGGAGATCTTACCCGTACCATAGGTCTCTACCATGATAGAGGTAGGCTGTGCCACACCAATCGCGTAGCTGACTTGCACCAGGCATTTATCCGCCAAGCCTGCAGCCACAATATTTTTGGCCACATAACGGCCGGCGTAAGCGGCAGAACGGTCCACCTTGGAAGGATCCTTACCGGAGAAAGCGCCGCCACCGTGCGGGGCCGCACCACCGTAGGTATCAACAATAATTTTACGGCCAGTCAGGCCGCAATCGCCTTGCGGGCCGCCAATCACAAAACGGCCGGTCGGGTTCACCAGGTATTTGATCTCGCCTTTAATCAGCTCGGCTGGCAGGGTTGGTTTGATGATTTCTTCAATCACGGCTTCGCGGATGGCTTCCAGCGTCATCTCAGGCGCGTGCTGGGTTGAAACCAGGACGGTGTCGATTTTGAAAGGCTTGCCATCGACATACTGTATGGTCACTTGTGATTTGGCATCCGGGCGCAACCATGGCAAACGGCCATCCTTACGCAATTGGGATTGGCGCTCCATCACGCGGTGGCTCAACCAGATGGGCAACGGCATCAGTTGCGGCGTTTCATTGACTGCATAGCCAAACATCAGGCCCTGGTCGCCAGCGCCCTGGTCCAGCGGATCGTCGTTGGCGTTATCCACCCCTTGGGCAATGTCTGGAGACTGTTTGTCGTAAGCCACCAGTACCGCGCAGCCTTTGTAATCGATGCCGTAATCCGTGTTGTCATAGCCAATACGCTTGATCGCATCACGCGCGACTTTAATGTAATCAACATTGGCTGTGGTTGTAATTTCACCCGCCAAGACGACCAAGCCTGTATTAGCCAGCGTTTCAGCGGCTACGCGCGCCGTGGGGTCCTGTGCCAGGATGGCATCCAGAATGCTGTCGGACACCTGATCTGCCAGTTTATCGGGATGGCCTTCGGAAACCGATTCCGAAGTAAAAAGATATTCACTCATGTTTGACGCCTTGAAAAGTAAAAAAGTTAATAAATGGCACTGACTAAAGGCTGAAGCCAGCACCCAAATTGGGGAACGAAGATTCTACCTGAGATTATTGTCGCCAAGGAATAAATCTTAGTCATATGGATGCCTTCAACGGCACGATGGAGTATCATCTTGAGCTATGAAATTACGATTTACCAAAATGCAGGGCGCAGGCAATGACTTTGTGGTGATTGATGCGACAAAAAGCCCTGTGCATCTCTCCCACGCGCAAATACAACACATCGCCAACCGCTATTTTGGCGTCGGTTGTGACCAGTTATTGATGGTTGAAGCGACCGATACGCCCGGCGTCGACTTCCGTTACCGCATCTTTAACGCCGATGGCGGCGAAGTAGAGCAATGCGGCAATGGCGCACGTTGTTTTGTGCGTTTTGTGGTCGACAAAGGCCTGACCAGCAAACGTGATATCCGCGTAGAAACTGCCAGCGGCATCATTACGCTGATGCTGCAAGACGATGGCCAGGTCACCGTTAATATGGGGGCGCCACGGTTTACGCCTGCGCAGATTCCGTTTGAAGCTGAGCAGCAGTCGGTCTCGTATGAATTACCATTGGCGGATGAAACCGTGACCATCAGTGCCGTCTCCATGGGTAACCCGCATGCGGTGATGCTGGTCGATAACGTGCATACCGCAGAAGTGGCGAGCCTGGGCCCGCAAATTGAATCGCACACACGCTTTCCACAACGCGTAAATGCCGGATTTATGCAGGTGTTAAACGAGCATGAAATCAATCTGCGCGTGTACGAACGCGGCAGCGGCGAAACGCTAGCTTGCGGCACTGGCGCCTGTGCGGCAGCGGTGAGCGGCATCCAGCTGGGCACCTTGCAAAGCCCGGTGAAAGTGCATACCCGCGGCGGCATCCTGACCATTCAATGGGCAGGCAGAGACACCCCCGTCCTCATGACCGGACCGGCAGACATTGTGTTTGACGGCGAAATTGAAATTTAAATAGAAAAATCATCAGCCTCATGGAAGAAAGCATCAACGAAAACGATATCAAGCATTACCTCAAAGCCCATCCGGATTTCTTTGAGCGTCATGCCCACTTGCTGGCAGAACTGTTTTTGCCCAGCCCGCACGGCAAAGGCACCATTTCACTGGCTGAACGCCAGCAAATTGCCCAGCGAGATAAAATCCGCGTGCTCGAATCACGCTTTACCGAGCTGATCCTCACTGCAGAAGAGAACGAAGCCACGGCGCGCAAAGTGCATGAGCTGACGTTGGGATTATTATTTGCCAAAGATGTAGAAGCGTTACGTGCGCATCTGGTGGAATTTCTGGCTGCGCACTTCCAGTTGCCGAATGCGCAACTCAAGTTATGGGTGAATGACAGCCATGCGGCAGACCACCTATTTATTGATGCCGAAGACTCACTGAAAAACTGGGCCAAAGACCTCAGCCAGCCTTATTGTGGCACCTTGCCTACCATGGATATCGCTGGCTGGTTTACCGATACTCCCGCGTCACTGGCGGTGATCCCCATGCGCTATCAGGAGGTCACTTTTGGCCTGATGGCCATCCCTAGCGAGCAGCGCAGCCGCTTTTACGCGGGCATGGGCACCTTGTTCCTCAACCAGATTGGCGAACTGGTCAGCGCCTCCCTGGCCCGTTATATCATATGAAAGCCCCCGCTGAGGTTTCCGCCGAGAGGGATATTCTTGCGGCAACTGTCAGCGTAGCACCCGTCGCTAGAGGTAGTCGCTATGCATGAACTGCTGGCCGACTACCTCGACTTCCTGCATTTCGAACGTGGCCTGAGCGAGCACACCCGTAACAACTACCAGCGCGATATCGAACGCTTGTTGCATTCGTCTGCACAAGACCTAGCCGCCCTCACACCACAAGACATCCGCCGCCATATCGCCAGTGTGCATGGTCAAGGCCTGCATGGCCGCAGCATCGCCCGCATGCTCTCCAGCTGGCGTGGATTTTTCCGTTACCTGGTACTGCACAAAGGCTTTCCATCTAACCCGGTAACTGGCTTGCGTGCGCCCAAAGCGCCCAAAACATTGCCGCATGCCATGTCCATTGAGCAAACCAGCAAACTGATTGAAATCGACAGTGACGAACCAATCGCCGTGCGCGACCGCGCCATCCTCGAACTGTTCTACTCCTCGGGGTTGCGCTTGAGCGAGTTGGTGGGCTTAAACCTGGATCGTCTGGACTTGCAGGAAGGTCTGGTCACGGTGATTGGTAAAGGCAACAAAACACGTATGGTGCCTTTAGGCAGCAAAGCGATTGCGGCGATCAAGGCGTGGCTGCCGATCCGTAATCTATGGCTGGTCAAGCGCCCTGCCGAGACGGCTGTCTTTGTCAGTCAGCAAGGGCGGCGCATCCATGCCCGCACGGTACAAACTCGCATTAATCACTGGGTGATCAAACAGGGTTTGCCCACTCACGTGCACCCGCATATGTTGCGTCACAGCTTTGCCAGCCATGTGCTTCAAAGTAGTGGCGATTTGCGCGCTGTGCAGGAAATGCTAGGCCATGCCAATATCAGTACCACGCAAGTCTACACCCACCTCGACTTTCAGCACCTGAGCAAAATTTACGATGCTGCACATCCACGTGCGCGCAAAAAATAGTCTCTCCATATACGCGGTCACTTTAATACAAGGTTTTGCTGGATCGCAAAATATGGCAAAATAACCTGACTAAATTGGTAAACCTTTGCCAGTCACGTGACTCTAACGTCACATCGCCTGAGCTTACAGAAGCAGGCATCTATCTCAACAAACCAAAAAAGGAAACCTCCATGGAACACGCCTTACCAGCTTTGCCTTTTGCAAAAAATGCATTGGCTCCTCACATGTCTGAAGAAACGTTTGACTACCACTACAGCAAGCATCACCAGGCTTATGTGACCAACCTCAACAACCTGATCAAGGGCACCGAGTTTGAAAATGCAGCGTTAGAAGACATCATCAAAAAATCTTCTGGCGGCATCTATAACAACTCTGCCCAAGTCTGGAACCACACCTTCTTCTGGAACTGCCTGTCACCAAATGGTGGCGGTGAGCCATCAGGCGACTTGGCTGCGGCCATCAACGCCAAGTGGGGTTCATACGAAGAGTTCAAGAAAGCTTTCCAAACCTCAGCCGTAGGTAACTTTGGCTCCGGTTGGACCTGGCTGGTGAAAAAAGCGGATGGCTCTGTTGATATCGTCAACATGGGTGCCGCTGGCACACCACTCACCACCGGCGACAAAGCCTTGCTGACTATCGACGTATGGGAACATGCTTACTACATCGACCACCGCAATGCCCGTCCAAAATTCGTGGAAACCTTCCTGAACCACCTGGTGAACTGGGAATTTGCAGCGAAAAACTTTGCTGCTTAAATCCGATGTGTATTTCGCGTTAATTAATACCTAAGTTTTATCTAACAGCGATTTAATTAATACGTCATTTTAAAGGGCCTCTAAATAGCTTTTAGAGGCCCTTTTCTTATGGCAAATAACATTGCTTTGATATTTTTCAATTTGATTAGAAGTAAAAACTAATCTTGTCGCATTATATATTATGAGTGAAATATAAAATTGACATCCCTTGATGATTAGACTTATTATTAATTATGATCATAATATATGATCATGGAAATCAACCATCAAAGGATATCAAAATGAAACCAAATAACTTGTTAATGCGTTTTCTGATGCCGTTTTTCGCCATGAGCCTTCAAGCGAATGCATTAGAAACAACATCAGTGCTGAACTTGGAAACCGCTCAAAAAATGGCCGCTGGCTGTCAGACCAAAGCCATAGAAAAAGGCTGGAAAATGAGTATCACCATTGTGGATGCGGGTGCAAATCCTGTCTATTTTCAGCGTATGAATGGTGCTTATATTGCTTCTGCAGAGCTTTCTAAACTTAAAGCGGAAAACTCTGCAAAAATGCAAATGCCAACGGCATTATTTGAAGAGTTTGCTTATGGCAAAGACAAAAAAGGGGGCATGGCACCAGGCTTAGCTGAACTGCCTGGTTTTGTGACCTTAGCCGGTGGCATTCCATTTAAAACCAGCAAAGATTTTCTAGGGGCGATTGGGGTCAGTGGTGGCTATCCGAACGAGGATGCGGAGTGCGCACAAGCAGGCATAGAGGCGGTTAAGTCTCTCTTGAAATAACGCATCAATAAGAGCCGCTCACATGATCACTCCGTTTTGGCATTTCGCGATGCACAATGGCACCCCTGGGTGTGATGGTATAAACAGCGAAGAGTATGTGGGCGGCTGAGGATGTCTATAATAGCCGTAGCGTTTTGGCAAGGTCGCAAGTGATTAAATAAGATGAGGCGTCGCGATGAAAGTAAGTAAAGAAAAGGCTATTGAAAACAGAGAGCTGGTATTGGATACGGCCGCCACGCTGTTCAGGCAGGTAGGCTTTGATGGTGTGGGCGTTGCCGACATCATGAAAAAAGCCGGACTCACTGTTGGCGGCTTTTACAATAACTTTGAATCCAAAGAAGACTTGATCGCCAAAGCCTGTGACAAGATAGGTAGCAAGTCATTACAACGCTGGCAGGAGCATATTGATAATGCTGATATCGCAGACCCATTAAAGCGGATTGGGTCTTCCTATTTGTCTGCCAAAAACCGTGACGATCTCGGCTCAACCTGCATTTACTCAACATTGGGTGCCGAAGTACCCAGGCATGATGAGGCCGTACAACAAGTATTCGCACAAGGCGTGGAGTCTACTATTGAACTCCTGAGCACGCTGGTCGAAGGTCAGTCTGAGGCTGAGAGGCGTAGTCATGCAATCGCGATGTTTTCGCAATGGTTAGGCGCCCTGGTGTTGTCCAGAGCGGCGTCCAACAGTCCACTATCAGATGAAATTCTAGCCGTCGCGAGAAAAGCGTCGCATCTAGAGTGATACATAAGGAATTTTTATGAAATATACAACGCTAGGAAGAAAGTCCGGATTGCGCGTCTCAGAGTTAGCATTAGGGACAGGGAATTTTGGTACCGGTTGGGGCCATGGGGCAGAACCGGCAGAGGCCAAAAAAATCTTTGATCTCTATGCGAGTGCGGGCGGCAATTTTATTGATACAGCAAATGTCTACCAATCCGGTCAATCTGAACAGCTCTTAGGCGATTTGATTGCTGCAGACCGGGATCACTTTGTGCTCGCGACCAAATATACCAATGGTACCGACTCAAACGCCAGAGTCTCTGAAAAAGGCAACAGCCGTAAAAATATGATGCGCGCGGTAGAGGAGAGTCTGAAGCGTTTAAAGACGGATCATATTGATCTCTATTGGGCACATATTAGCGATGGCATGACTCCGATGGACGAAATCCTGCGTGGATTTGACGACTTGGTCAGTGCTGGAAAAATCCTGCATGCTGGGCTTTCTAACTTTCCCGCCTGGCGGATTGCGCGTGCGGACCTGCTGGCAGAAATGCGTGGCTGGGCACCGATAGTTGCGATTCAAACCGAATACAGTTTGGCTGAACGAAGCGCTGAGCGTGAGCTTTTGCCTATGGCTGAGGCACTCGGCCTTGCTATCACAACCTGGTCGCCACTTGGAGGTGGCTTCCTGACCGGCAAATATCGAGAAAAGACCTCTGAGACACGATTAGAAAAACTCGGGATGCTAGTACATACTGAAACAACCGAAAAAGACACCTTGTTAATTAACACGCTCTTTGAGGTTGCAAAAGAAACTGATGCGACCGCGACGCATATTGCCGTCGCTTGGCTGATGCATCAAGCGAGTCAATCCTCCACGGTCTTAATTCCGATATTAGGCTCAAGAACGGCAGAGCAACTGAATGCGACGCTAGGCGCGCTCGACGTAACGTTAGATACAAACCAGATAGCGCGGTTGGAGGCTGCTAGTCAGGTGAGTATGGGCGTGCCACATCAGCAGATTGGCGCCTCAGTAAAAAATCTGGCGCCTGGCATCCGGTTAAGTCACTGGAATAAACTAAAACCTTGAGTCCAGCACCACAAAGCATCGTGCATCAAACTCAATATAAAGCATCATTTACCGATTAAGTGATTTGCATAAACAGCAGGCTTATGGCCAACTCTATTATCACAGCCGCAAGAATGCCTTTGCGTGCTCTGCCTTTGAGCAATTCATAACAGCCTAAGATTGCGAGTATGAGGCAGGCGCTGATCAGGCCATAGACCAGCGCCGTCCGGGGCATCGATGGCGCTGCGTTTCTGGCAATAAAAAACATGACGGCCACTCCCGCATATAGGGCTGCAACGCGTCTGCCCACCAGCCTTACCTCAGCTGAATCTTTGACTCCCCATGCCGTCAGAAATGCGGCAGGGGCAAACATCCAAAGAATGGCCAGCAAGGAAAAAAGGCTACCAGTCACTATAGCGAGGGGATAGAAAGATAAGTGCATCATGAGTCCTTGGATTTAATGAGCCAACTGATCTAGCATATCCAATTTCATTTCCTGACGAATGCCTTTATCCATCAATGCGGCAGGCGCAAATTTTCTTAAAAAGTTTAAGCGACAGGCGAGTTTTCCGGCTGGATAACGAATCTTGGGATTTTTAGCATTTGCAGCCTTTAGAACGACTTTTGCAACAACCATAGGATCATCACCACCTTCGATAGCCGTTTTCATTAACTTGGCCAATGCTGTTCTGGCGACCGCGTACTCCTCGATTTTGCTATCTAGCGCTGGTGCATTGGCTTCAAAGTTGGTCTTGGTATAGGCAGGCTCAATGACTGACACGCGTATCCCTCTGGTACGCAGCTCATGGTCTAAAGATTCAGAGTATCCTTCTATGGCGTGCTTGGTGGCCGAGTAGGTCGCCATATAGGGTGCGGGTAACAAGCCCAGCATAGAGCCAATATTAATAATTCGCCCTTGTTTTTGTTTGCGCATGTAGGGCAACACGGCTTGAATGACGCGTACTACGCCAAAGAAATTGGTATCAAACATTTGCTGCATTTGCGCAATCGAACTTTCTTCCGCACCGCCTGCTTCAACGCCAAAACCTGCATTATTCACAACAACATCAATCCGACCTTCTGCCTGAATCACCTCTTTAAGGGCTGCCTGTGTAGACGCTTCGTTATTCACATCCAGTGCGATCATCTTGTAATTGCGTTGCTCAGATGAGCTTCCTTTCCGACTGGTACCGTATACGGTATAACCAGACCTAGATAGCAACTCCGCTATGGCTTGCCCAATCCCTGATGAAGCGCCTGTAACTAGTGCAACTTTATTCTTCATGTGACATTTCCTTTGTATAAGTTAAAAATGATGTGAGCCTGCTTTAAAGTAACCGAATGACGACTTTACCTTTGGCACGCCCCGCCTCCAGGTAAGTAAGCGCCTCCAGTGTTTGGTCAAATGAAAACACTTTATCGATAACTGGTTTGATATGTCCGTCATCTATTAGCTTGGCAATTTTTGAGAGTTGCTGGCCATCCGGGTGTACAAACATGAAGGCGTATTGAATGTTGCGTTTTTTGGCAAGACAGATGATTTTGCTGCTGATTAAACCAAAGACCCATTTCATCAAGAAATTCATGCCTCTGTTACGGGCAAATGAAGCATCAGGTGGGCCGACTAATGACACAACCTGGCCGTTTGGCTTCAGAATTTGCAGTGCTTTTTCGATACCGTCGCCACGCACTGTTCCCAACACGAAATCATAGTCATGTAAAAGATTTTCAAAAGCCTGGGTTTTATAATCAATCACTTCATCAGCACCCAGCTGTTTAACCAGCGCGATATTTTGGCTGCTGGTTGTAGTTGCCACTGTGGCGCCAAAATATTTTGCGAGTTGAATCGCAAATGTGCCTATCCCGCCAGAACCTGCCGGAATAAACACTTTTTGCCCACGCTTGATAGCCGATCCATGGTCTTGGAATGCTTGCCAAGAAGTGAGTCCCACCATCGGTATAGAAGCTGCTTGTACAAAATCTAATATCTTCGGCTTGTGGGCGGCAGCACTTTCAGGAACTGCAACGTATTCCGCAAGAGCACCTGAACCAGTATCAAAAACACTTGCATATACCGCGTCACCTGGCTTAAATCGTGTGACCCGATCCCCAACATCTACTACGATGCCTGATAAGTCACTGCCCATAATCGCTGGCAGCTCAAACTTTAATATGGGCTTAAATGTCCCTTTAGGGATCATGGTATCAATCGGATTTAATCCTACTGCATTTACCTCAACCAAGATTTCGTCAGATTTGATTGTAGGGCGATCTATCCATGCCGATCTCATCTGATTTGATTTGCCATAACGTTCCAGGATGAATGCTTTCATCGGGTGTCCTTAAGTAATCGTTAAATGTTAAATATGATGATCATCATATTTTTTATTAAAAAAATGAAAGTGGTTACTAAAGGCTAATTTTCTTTCGGGGCAAAATGTTTTAAGGCAGATTGTCTTAATGCAACAGACAATTCTTTATCATCTACAGCGCGAGCTAACATCAGTGTACCCACCATCGTGGAAACCATCATCATGGCGTCTTGGCGAGCATTGGCTGGGCTTTGCTCAGATAATTCCGCTTCAACCAAGGCTATCATTTCTTTAATTTTTTGCGTTGACGCGGCTCTTACCTCAGGAGCTTGCCTGTGCATTTCAGAACCCAGCGCTGCAAATGAACATCCCATTTCTATGTTAGCCGTATGCTCGTCAGACAAATAAACATTCATCAGCGTCCACAAACGTTGCTCTTTAGGTACGTTAGCGAACAGTTGCTCAGTCACTGCTATCGTTTCGGCACCTGCATGGCTAGCGGCCTCAGCCAGCATCTCATCTCTAGATGCAAAGTGTGCATAGAATCCGCCGTGCGTGAGCCCCGCCTCTTTCATAATATCCGCGACGCCTGTACCACTGTAACCACTTCTGCGAATTGCCTTGGCAGCAGTCTCTACGATACGTGCGTGCGTGATTTCCTTGCGATTGGGAGTTGCTTTTGCAGCGGATTTACTTTTCATGACGATCATCATATATGATGGTCATCATATTTTCAAGTGCAACATTAAAACAACTTTTTTCCAAAGTACGTCCTATCGTTAATTTTCTTTCCAACCCTATACAGCTCAAAGCTGTTTAAGGAATACGTATTTTTTATCAACGAATAATGCGTATTCAAACGTAATATTCCACCGCGGTTTATTCAAGTTTGATACTGCTGCTGCAAAGGCCTCTCGTATTTGAGAGGACTTTGTCATTTTAAAGCCTGTGAACAAGTTCATCCCCGACCTGCTCGCGTCATACACCTTTTTAGCATAAGTGATTGACATCATAGAACAGTCGTTCTACTATAGGTAGAACAATCATTCTACACCTCTCAAGATCCATGTCTTCTCCGTTGATCTTGATGAGTGCCTGGAATCTTGCCTATCAATGACATGTTGAGCGACCAAAGGAGTATTCAATGACCACCGTACCCGCAACCCGACCACCGCTGCCACCCTTTACACGTGAATCCGCCATCCAGAAAGTCAGGTTAGCCGAAGATGGCTGGAACAGCCGTGATGCTGCAAAAGTAGCTTTAGCCTATTCCATCGACACCAAATGGCGTAACCGTGCTGAGTTTTTGAGAGGGCGCGAAGATGCGCAAAAATTTCTTGAGCGCAAATGGAATAAGGAACATGAGTATCGGCTGATCAAGGAGTTGTGGGCGTTTGATGGCAACCGGATTGCCGTGAGATACGCCTATGAATGGAAGGATGATTCAGGAAACTGGTTCCGTTCATATGGCAACGAAAACTGGGAGTTTAATCCGGATGGCCTGATGGAAAACCGCTATGCATCCTTGAATGACGTGCCGATCAAGGAAAGTGAGCGCTTATTTCACTGGCCTTTGGGAAGGCGTCCAGATGATCATCCCGGATTATCTGAATTAGGGTTATAAACAAGCAGGGCCGGCACATACCGGCCCATGCACCCTCATTTGGCGAGGGCGGCAGATATCGTTTTCGCTCATTGTAAAAGTAAACGCTCAGCCAGCTGTTTGCCAGTGCTCGCTGCCTGCTTATCACCCATCACTTTAGCCACCGTCATCGCCCCCTCTATCAAGAGCAGTAACTCTGCGGCCATTTTCTGCGGCTCGGCGGCGCCATCCGCCACTGCCAGTTCTTCTAAATAACGCTCTAAATTGACTTTGTGCTCTTTGGCTACCGCAGCGATCAATGGGCTGGTGCTGCCACACTCTCCCGCGGCATTGATAAACGCACAGCCATTAAAATCAGGGGTTGCAAACCACGCTTCCAAAGCATCAAAACAGGCAAGAATACGGGTTTTAGGTGCGGTCACTTGGCTGGTGGCAGCAATAAACCATTGCATCCAGCGCTGATCGCGTTGCTTTAATACCTCAGCGATCAGTGCCTCTTTGG